>PIVQ01001512.1 GCA_003354055.1 Desulfobacteraceae bacterium
AAACGGGGACATTTTTCCTTGAGAAAGGCCGGTGGAATCTTAGGGATCGGCAATCAAAACGTCATTGCTGTTGATGTGGATAAAGACAGATCCATTGATCTTTCCAAACTGAAGCGTCTTATCAAAGAGTTGAAGCAGGACGGCCGGACAAAAATAGCGGCCATCATCGGAATTGCAGGCGCCACGGAAACCGGGATCATCGACCCCCTTCCCCAACTGGCGGATATCTGTGAACAGGAAAATATCCACTTTCATGTGGATGCAGCCTGGGGCGGCCCGGTACTTCTGTCCGAACGCTACCGCCACCTGCTGACAGGAATTGAGCGGGCGGATTCCGTCACCATTGACTGCCACAAACAATTTTATATGCCCATGACAGCGGGTATGGTCTACTTCAAAGATCCGGAGGCCCTGGATGCCATTGCCTACCACGCAAGATATGTGAACAGGAAAGGCTCAGTGGACTTAGGCATCAAAACCCTTGAAGGCTCCAGAGAATCCAGCTCACTGATTCTGGATGCCGCCCTGAAGATCATGGGCGCCCGGGGGTACGGCCTCATGATCGAACACGGGATAGTAACTGCCAGGGCCTTTGCAGATAAAATAAATCATCGTCCCTTATTTGAACTGGTCTCTCACCCCATCCTGAACATTCTGACCTACCGGGTGGTACCTGAAAAGTTACGGACACAATTGGAAGCAGCCGATCCTGACGAACGCATTGCCCTGAACACCACCCTGGACAAAATCAATATAAACCTCCAGCGCATCCAGAGGGAAGCAGGAAAGAGCTTTGTCTCCAGAACCCGGTTAAGACTGCACCCGTCCGATGAAAAGAATGTCGTTGTCCTGCGAACCGTAATCATGAATCCAATGACAACCCCGCAAATCTTGGATGAGATCCTGGACGAACAGGAGTTGATCCTTTCCACCCTGAGCTGGTAACGCCTCTTTCTCTTTTTT
>PIVQ01000685.1 GCA_003354055.1 Desulfobacteraceae bacterium
AAATCAATGGGGGTTCGAACTCCCAGAATAATATACTCTTTCAGGGCTTTTATCATCTTATCAATGGCCTGGGCACGGGTTTGCGCATGAACCACAAGTTTTGAAAGGATGGGATCGTAATCCACAGGAACTTCAAAACCTGTATAAACACCGCAATCATTTCTGATTCCAGGGCCTTTCGGCTCTTTAAGAAATTCAATCTTTCCGGGTGAAGGGAAAAAATTATTTACCGGATCTTCAGCATAGATTCTGCACTCAATGGAGTGACCACGGCCTGTAATGTCTTCCTGTTTTAAAGAAAGCCTGTTTCCCGCAGCTATTTCCAATTGTTGTCTGACAAGGTCAATTCCGGTGATCATTTCCGTAATAGGATGTTCCACCTGAAGTCTTGTATTGATTTCAAGGAAGTAAAAATTATTTTCAGAGTCAAGGAGAAATTCAACCGTTCCGGCGTTAACATAACCTGAGGCTTTTGCGGCCGCAACGGCTGCCGCACCCATTTCTCTTCGAAGTTCCGGGGTTAAAACACTTGCCGGGGTCTCCTCGATTATTTTCTGATGGCGCCTCTGGATTGAGCATTCACGTTCTAACACATGGATGGTATTTCCAAAGGTGTCGGCTAAAATCTGGAACTCAATATGTCTTGCATTTGTAAAGAACTTCTCAAGGTATATTTCGCCGTTGCCAAACGCATTTAACGCTTCTCTTGATGCTGAGGCACAGGCTTCTTCCATTTCATCAGGACCATTTACTATTCTGATGCCTTTTCCGCCGCCGCCTGCTGTTGCCTTAATCAGAACAGGGTATCCCAGTTTATCTGCCTCATTTGCCATAACATCAGCATCAGCTTCTGTGTTGCTAAGGCCTGGCGTTACAGGAACTTGGCTTTCAAGCATAATTTGTCTTGATGTTATTTTATCGCCAAGATCCTTAATGGCTTTTGAACCCGGGCCAATAAAAACAATGCCCTCTTTCTCACATCTCTTTGCAAACTCATAATTTTCAGAAAGGAATCCATATCCCGGATGGATTGCTTCTGAATTTGTATCTTTTGCAGCTTTAATAATTTTATCAATGTTAAGATAACTCTCGGAAGGTTCCGAAGCTCCAATGTAAACGGCCTCATCAGAGGAGAGTACGTGGATTGCCTTTTCATCTGCATCTGAATATACGGATACTGTTTCAATACCCATCTCCCTGCAGGTGTTCATTACTCTAATGGCAATTTCTCCACGATTTGCTATTAATATTTTTTTGAACATAATGTTACTTCCCTGTTAAAATTGGCTTACTATTTTTCTAAAGACCATGATTACATTCTGAAAACGCCGAACCCCTCGTCATCATCCCTCAGGGGCGCATTTAATGCGGCTGAAAGGGCAAGGCCTAAAACATCCCTTGTCTTTGCAGGGTCAATTATGCCGTCATCCCACAGTTGCGACGTGCTGTAGTATGCGTCTCCTTCTTTTAATGCAGCGTCAACTACAGGCTGTTTAATAAAATCGACTTCTTCCTGGGTCATCTCTTCCTGGCCTGCTCTTTTCCTCTGATCATTTGTGATTTTTATGAGTACGTCTGCAGCCTGGACACCGCCCATAACACCGATTTGCGCATTCGGCCACATCCACAGGAATCTCGGAGAGTACCCTCTGCCGCACATTGCGTAGTTGCCGGCGCCAAAGGAGGCCCCTATAAGAACTGTGAATTTTGGAACGGTTGCTGTTGAAACAGCGTTTACCATTTTATGACCGTTCTTGGTAATTCCGCCGGCTTCATATTCCCGGCCGATAATAAACCCGTTAATATTCTGGAGGAACAGGAGGGGGATTTTTCTTTTGTCGCAAAGTTGAATGAACTGGGTGGCTTTCTGGGCACTGTCAGAGAATAAAACACCGTTGTTTGCCAGTATGCCAACCGGGTATCCATGGATGTTGGCCCATCCTGTAACCAGGGTTGCGCCAAACATCTCCTTGAACTCAAGGAATTTACTGCCGTCAACAATTCTTGCGATAATCTCTCTGCAGTCATATGGTTTTGAAAGGTCCGGACTGACGATGCCATAAAGCTCTTTTGGATCATAGGCCGGTTCTTCAACCGGTTTCATGGTTAGTTTTGATTTCTCATTTTCAGGAAGGTTTCCCACAATTTTTCTGATCATTTCTATGCACTCTTCGTCACTGTCTGCATAGTAATCGGAAACACCTGACTCGGCACAGTGAAGTTCAGGTCCGCCAAGTTCATTGGCCGTAACTTCTTCACCGGTTGCAGCAAGAACAAGGGGAGGACCGCCAAGGAAGATTGCACCGTGTCCTTTAACATGAACAATCTCATCGCACATGGCAACGCCATAGGCACCGCCGGCAGTGCAAAGCCCCATAACACCCACTATCTGGGGAATACCCATTTTTGACATCTTCGCCTGGTTGTAAAAAACCCTTCCACCATCGTTGGCATCAGGAAAAATTTCTGACTGCAATGGGAGATAGGCCCCTGCAGAATCCATTAAGTTGATAAACGGCAGGCGGTTTTCCATTGCTATGGCCTGAGCCCTTAGGGTTTTTTTGACTGAAAGCGGGTAAACTGATCCCCCCTTAATCGTTGCATCGTTCAACGTCACAAGTACTTCACGGCCTTTAATAACACCGATCCCCATAACGATTCCGGCTTTATGAATTTTACCATCATACATATCTTTGGCAGCCAGGGGGGCAAGTTCAAGAAAAGGAGTGTTCTTATCCAGCAGGAGTTCAAGCTTTTTCCTTGCCGGAATCTTACCGGATTCTTTTTCCCTTTGTCGTGATTTTTCAGATCTTTCATCCCAGGACCTGCCCACCTCTTTTTTCAGATCATCAACAAGAGCGGTTAAATCTTGGTAATTTTTTTTGTATTCTTCTGAATTCACATCAATTTTACTTTCAATAACATCCATACCTTTCCACCTCGCAATATATAGTTTTAAAACAATTAACTTTATTTTATCAGGTTCAACTGGCTGTCCTTTCTCTCTTTTGATTGAATTCCTTCAAGAACGGTATCTACCAAAGGATCGACAAGGTCGATCAGATTTTCCGGCTTTCCCGTCATAAGCCAGTTTGTAACAAGATGTTCGATGGTGCCTATTATGATGGAGCGAATGAGATACACATTGATATCATCTCTGAATTCGCCGGTTTTAACGCCTTCGTCAATGGTTTCAGTGATCACTCGCAACGCTTTTTTGATTTTCAGGTGGCCTTCTGTATTCAGAAACCTTTTATTTTGTTTTAAAAGAAGCATAATGATTGAGGCATTATCAGGGCGTTCCTCATAGGATGAAATAAAGAGGTAGATAATTGACCGAAGCTTGTTTCCAGACCCCCTGATTAATTTAAGATGAAATTCAATCAAATCAAAAAGGTCAGATGCATATTTTGTTGGAATAGTAAAAAGGAGCTTCTCTTTTGTGGAAAAATACTCATAAATGGTTCCTTCTGAAATTTTCGCCACTTTGGCAATTTCAGATATGGTTGCGTCCTGAAACCCTTTTTTCCCAAAGACATGTTCTGCAGCTCTCAGAATTTTATTTTTCCGGGCTTCCAGTTTTGTTGAATTCACCATTTCGAACCTCTTGATATTCTAAAAAAATTAATGTTTCCCACCAGGCCCTTCCTGAAAAGGGAATACTAGGTTCAAAAAGAGACGTCTGAAATTTCCATTGCAGAATCATCGCTGGCTGCAATGGCATCAAATTTCCCCATGGTAACGGGCAGCTCTGAATTGATGAAAAACTGTGCTGTACGGAGCTGGCCTTCATAAAATGCTATTTTTTTATTGGTTTGAGCCATTTTTTTCCGCTCTGTCGGCTCAAGGCTGCCATCCAACTGGGAAATTGATTTGATTGCCCGTTGCAAAAGCATCCATCCCATGCAGACATCCCCAAGGGCAATCAAAAAGGGGTGGGAAA
>PIVQ01001513.1 GCA_003354055.1 Desulfobacteraceae bacterium
GATATGGTCCTGGTGGGATCCGGTTCCATGTGCGGCACCATTAAGACTGTGATCGACGAGCAGCGGGAAAAAGGCGTGAAGGTGGGCCTGGTTAAGATCCGCATGTACCGTCCCTTTCCCTCCGAGGCCCTGGTCGAGGCTCTTGCGGGATTCAAAGCCATAGGCGTTGTGGACAGAAGTCTTGCCTTCGGGTTTAAAGGCGGTCCCATATACACCGAGATTAAGGCCTTTGAAACCCAGCTTGACGGATCAAAACTGATTAGCTTTATCGACGGGATAGCCAATACGGATATCACCACGGACAATGTGGCGCAGATGATTCAGACCACGGGCGACCTTGCAGCGGGCAAAGACGTCCCTGAGGTGACCTGGGTCTGCTATCCCGAAGCCAACGAAGGAGGGGAGTAAAAATGAACAAGCCAGCTAAAAAAGCAAAAAAGGTGAAACCCTCCAAGGTACTGGACTATCTCAAACACGAAGATCCCTTTTCAAAAGGCGTGGCATTCTGCCCGGGCTGCGGCCTGGAACTTTTGCTGAGGTTTATTCCCCAGGTAATGGGGAATGATATCGTGATCACAGGCACACCGTCCTGCTCAGCGCCGGTGCTGCTGGGCCAGAATAAATTGTCCTGGCATACCCTGTCCTATTTCGGCACCCTTATGACCGGTGCTGCGGCAAATGCCACGGGACTTGTCCGGTATTACAGAAAAGCCGGCATCGATAATACAGTGGTCTGTTTCAACGGGGACGGCACTGCCGGCGACATCGGGTTCAGCAACCTGTCCGGTGCGGCTGAACGGAACGAACCTTTTATCTATATCTGCTATGACAACGAAGGCTACATGAATACCGGGGTCCAGAAAAGCGGATCCACACCGTTCGGCGCCACCACCACAACAACGCCTTACGGGTCTGCCTCCAGGGGCAAAAATCTGCGGCGCATGAACCTGGGGCTCAAAAT
>PIVQ01001514.1 GCA_003354055.1 Desulfobacteraceae bacterium
CTCATCGTCATCGCCTAACTCATTTTCTAATTCACTACCCTGCTCAGCCAATTCATCATCGATTAGCAAATCATCATCTAAATCATCTTCTTGGAGCGGTTCAGCGGTGGCGGATATTTGATCATCTGGCGCTGTTTCTTTCGAGTCATCAAGATCTAGAGGTTGAATTTCTTCAGCACCTTCTAATTCATTATCAAGTTCATCGTCCACCGAATTTTCATCTGAACTTGCTAATAACTCATCATTGTCAGTATCATCTATTTCAAATTCTTGCTCTGTTTGAGCCGCTATCGTATTTTCTGGCACCCTGTCGCTTGCAAACTCAGCGTCTAATTCAGGAAGATCATTATCAATTAACAGTTCGTCGTCAAAATCATCTTCTAAGCTATCTAAATCACTTCCTTCAGCAAGCGCATTGGCCAAATCTTGCTCTGTTTGACTTACCGATACATCTTTTGTATCGGCGTCTACATTTTCAGGTAACTCTTCATCTAATGTGGTAGGCGGTGTATTTGCTAACTCATCGTCATCGCCTAACTCATTTTCTAATTCACTACCCTGCTCAGCCAATTCATCATCGATTAGCAAATCATCATCTAAATCATCTTCTTGGAGCGGCTCAGCGGTGGCGGATGTTTGATCATCTGGCGCTGTTTCTTGCGAGTCATCAAGATCTAGAGGTTGAGTTTCTTCAGCACCCTCTAATTCAGTATCAAGTTCAGCAAAGTCGTTATCAATTAGAAGTTCATCATCAAAATCGTCATCTAAATTATCTAAGTCGCTCCCTGCTGAGAGGTCGCTAGCTTGGTCTTGCTCTGTCTGACTTGGCGATATATCTTTTACATCATCTTCTAAGTTATAGCTTTCTAATTCATCAGAATGTGAAGGAAGCTGGTTATCTGCTTCTAAAAGTGGAGTATCATCAAGCTCCTGTTCCGAGGATTCAACAAGCTCTTCGCT
>PIVQ01001515.1 GCA_003354055.1 Desulfobacteraceae bacterium
AAGAAAAATTTAATTGTGCGGGGTCATTTATTTCAAATGAACTTAGCAAACATCAGATAAAACGGTTGATCAGGCCAAAAAGTTTCAACCTGTACTATAGTCTCTATCACCCCATTTTACTGCTGACCAGCAGACAGTGTTTACTTCATCAGGTGATTGGATGTGAAAAGGACCGGATTGATGAGGACTGCATCCGAATTTGTCAAAAATCTTCATCCATTACAAATCTAAAAAAAGAGACGCTTTCTATTAAAAAGACAAAGGGAAACTATCATTGTCTTTATAACAATAACAACTTTCTGAATACAGATATTGTTGATGATGTACCTGATATGTTTGCAGGCTTTTTCATTGATTTGCGACAGATAAAAACCGAAACTAAAACCAAGACGGATAAACAGGGAATAATAAATCTTTTTAAAAACCTCCTGGATGGAAATTCTGACGCAAAAGAAAAACTCGAACAAGCGATTCACCCATCAACAAACACCCAGTATAAAAAAGGAATCTAATGATGTTGGAGAAATGGAAGCTGGAAGGTATGCAGGCGCTGATCACGGGCGGGACAAAAGGAATCGGCCATGCCATTGCCGAAGAAATGCTGAGCCTTGAGGCAAAGGTATTTATCGTTGCCCGGAATGCGGATCAGGTTGACGCATGTATTCAATCGTGGCGTGACCAGGGTTTTGAGGCAGATGGTTGTGCAGCTGACGTTGCAGGACCAGAGGGAAGAAAGGCACTTTTTGAAACCCTTAAAGGCAAATGGGACAAGCTGGATATCCTGGTCAACAACGTGGGAACCAATATACGGAAAAAAGCAGTTGAATATTCAGATGAGGAGTATCTGTCCATCATCAATACCAATATGCATTCAAGCTTTGGTATGTGCCGGGATGCATTTCCCATGCTGAAGAAATCCGATCAGGGCTCTGTGGTCAATGTATTGTCCGTTGCGGGATT
>PIVQ01001516.1 GCA_003354055.1 Desulfobacteraceae bacterium
GCAATTACATCAGGCCGGCTTCTTTGTAATATTTTACAGCACCGTCATGGAGGGGAGCAGACAGACCGTCTTTGATCATTTCTTCTTTTTTCAGGTTGGCAAATGCAGGATGGAGTTTTCTGAACTGGTCAAAATTCTCAAATACCGCTTTAACAACGTTGTAGATTACGTCTTCAGGAACTTTTGAAGAGGAAACAAATGTCGCACCAACACCAAAGGTCTGGATATCAGCATCAGAACCACGGTACATACCACCGGGGATGGTGGCTGTTCTATAGTAGTCATTTTTCTTAACCAGAGCATCAATGGCAGGACCGTCAACGGTTACGAGAACAGAGTCACAGGAAGTGGCTGCTTCTTTGATGGATCCTGAAGGATGACCTACAGTGTAGATAATGGCGTCAATTTTATTGTCGCAAAGGGCTTTGGACTGTTCGGCAGGTTTCAGCTCGGAGGCCAGTTTGAAATCAGCTTTTGTCCATCCAAGGGCTTCCATGACAACTTCCATGGTGCCGCGCTGTCCGGAACCGGGGTTACCGATGTTTACGCGTTTGCCTTTAAGGTCCATGAAATTTTTAATACCGGAATCGGCACGGGCCACAACAGTAAACGGTTCGGGATGAACTGAGAAAACAGCTCTCAGATCTTTATTCGCGCCCTGTTTTTCAAACTTGCTGGTACCGTTATATGCATGATACTGCCAGTCAGACTGTGCAACACCCATGTCAAGCTCACCAGCTGCTATGGTATTCAGGTTATATACGGAACCGCCGGTGCTTTCTACTGAGCAACGGATACCATGTACTTTGCGGCCCTTGTTAACAAGACGGCAAATGGCGCCGCCAGTCGGATAATACACACCTGTTACCCCACCGGTACCGATGGTGACAAAGGTCTGATCCGATGCCTGAACAGGAGCTGTACCAAGAAAAAGAACCATACCGAATAAAGCTGCAATAC
>PIVQ01001517.1 GCA_003354055.1 Desulfobacteraceae bacterium
TTACAGGGATCTTCATCAGATTGGCCGTACCGATGCCAAGCACATTGGCAGCCTTTTCCAGCGAGTAATGGGCATCGGCACTGGCGAAAGCCACCAATTTCTGCCGTCTGTGCTGCTGCCCAAGCCCGCCTGCCTTCACCTCCGGTAACCGTTCATTCCTGGCGGCCATCATGGCCAGCATATTGGCATTGCTCGACCCTGTGGTCATCTGGCCTTCACCATTTCTGAACCCAGTAAGGCTGAGCATCTGGTTGATCATATATTTTTCCATGAGAGTGGATACCGGGGCAGACTCATAGGTGCAAGCAGATGTATTGGATACTGCCGCCGCCATCTCTCCCAGAACAGAGGGCAGGTTTGCACCCACCCACATACGGTTGACGAACCCCTTGTGATTGGTCTTTACCGAATAGGTAAGATACTGCTCAATCCAATCAAAGATCTGCGGCCAGTCCGCCCGGTCTCCGTGAGTATCCAGTTCAAGAATCTTTTCCAGCTCCAGGGGATCCTTATACGCTATAAACCGACCGTCATTCTGTTCTGAGTAATAGGCTTTGATCAATTGGTTGGCCCTGTCAAATATCTGGTCTGCGTCCATATATCCTCCGGTCAATCCTTAATAAAATGGCGGTTGAAATAGATTCAACTCTGCAACGGCACAATTCGTTAGTCCAGCCTAACTTCAAATCCTTACACACTTTTTCATACACTAAAATTTAAACCGTAGAATTTTCAGATCAGATATGGTTTATTGGTAGTATGTTTAAAAGAACTATTTCCAATTTTAAGCGCATCTCAATCTACTGGATCATTTCCCTTTGCATCCTTACAAGTGCTTCATTTTGTCTTGCGGATCCAATCGAACAGGTGATATCCACCAGTCCCTCCTGGAATACATTCACCAATCAGGATGGTACCGGCCTTTATCATGAAATTCTGGGGAATATTTTCCAGCCCCT
>PIVQ01001518.1 GCA_003354055.1 Desulfobacteraceae bacterium
GCTTACACGCAGATAGATTACAGTAGTGATCTTGGCGACGGAAGCACCCCTGAAGTGGACGGTTTCAGCTTAATTACCGAGAACGTATCCGAAGATGACAGAAGTATTGAGGTTGAATCTCTTTCTGCCGGGGACAGTCAGATATTAACCGACTACGGTATTAACGACCCCACTGCCCAGACTGTTAATAATTCGGAAAATTCAGATCTTGGTATTGGCATAACTGAAATTGAAGCCGGCACTGGAGAACTCAGTGATGAGGACCGAGAAGAGCTTGCGAGCCAGGACATTGACACCTCTCAAATGGAAAGCGATGCTCAGGCTCGTCAAGACGGGTTGAACACCGACTATGAGGTGTCTGATTATGTCAATGATGACGGCACTGCGGTTTACGACTACTCTGCTGCAGCCGAAGAGTTTGATGTAAACGACCATTTTGATGAAGACCATGAAAATGCCATTGCGGCAAGGGATTCTGAAGATCTGCAGCAGGCATCCAAGGACGACCCTGCCTATGGGGAAGAGACCGAAGATGCCTCATCCTCAGCCGGCCCGATCATACTTGACATGAACGGCAACGGGGAACTGGATCTGACAACGTTGAGCACCGATATCATGGTCGACATGGATGGTGACGGCGACCTGGAAGCCACAGGCTGGGTTGGAACAAACGACAATAATATTGCCGACGGCATCCTGGTTCATGACAATGACAATGATCCCGACAATGTAACGGCTGATGAATTTGTCTTTGCCGGCAGCAGCAATAAATCGGATATGGAGGCTGCGGCCGAAGACTATGACCTGAACAACGACAGCAAACTGACCGGTTCCGAGCTAAACGATTTTTATGTCTGGCAGGACCATAATACCGACGGGAAAGTCGATGCCGGAGAGGTCAACTCGGCAAGTGCTCTGAACATTACTTCCATTGATCTTGATACCAGCCATGAGAACGG
>PIVQ01000686.1 GCA_003354055.1 Desulfobacteraceae bacterium
CGGTATCTTTGATCCTGATCTCATCAAACTTGATGGCCTTATTGTGCACCGGGCAATGCTCTTCGCATACAATACACCCTTTTTTCTCGGCCCAGGGCAGGCAGCGGTTTTTATCGAAAAAAGCCTTCCCCATGACGATGGCCTGCTTTTCCTTTCTGAGAAGCGGCAGAATGGCGTGGGTGGGACAGACCGAAGCACAGAGAACGCAGTTGAATTCGCAATACCCAAGACGGGGAACAAGCACAGGGGTAAACATGGCCTCAATCCCCATGTCCAGTCCCAATGGCTGAAGTCCCTGAGTAATGCAGACCTTCATGCACTCCCCGCATCTGACGCAGGAGGCCAGGAAATCAATCTCATCAAGAGCCCCGGGCGGACGGATTAAATCATTATTGATTGCCCTGGCGCTGGTGCGGCTGAGTACAGGAAGGGAAAGTCCGATGACAGTTGAGGCCAGCAATTTGCGCCGGCTGATATCGACAGGAATAGGGGGTTCCGGTCCTTTAATCCTGAAATCGGCAATAGCATCAGGGCAATAGTCCAGACAATTCATGCACAGGGTGCACTCTTCACTCATAAATCGATTTCTTTTGTCAAAGAGAGCCATGGCACATTGAGTATGGCAAAGACCGCATCCTTTACAGGCCCTGACCGGTATCCTTTTTAGAAAGGATAATCGGGACACCAGGCCCAGAAGAGCGCCCAGCGGACAAAGGTTTCTACACCAGAACCGTTTGCCGATGAGTTCCAGACAAATTATTCCGGTCAAAAGTAAGAACGAAACAAAGGATAAGTGGAAAAAGGATTGTTTATGGGGAAGGAGATGGATTTTCAAAAAATCATATACAGGCTCGGTAAAACCGGACAGCCACTCCGGACCTTCCAGATAAATCAAGTCAAATCCGGAAGTCGTCAGAAAATTGAACATGGGATCCAGGCTGAATGTCATGGCCCGGACCAGTATGGCAAAGGGATCAAAAAATCCCATCAGCTGAACTGAAAACAGGGAAGAGATCAAAACAAGGAGAAGTATCCCGTATTTCAAAAATCGCCATCCGGTCAGGGCCATAGGCTGATATTTTGGTTTTACCACCCGGCCCACTGCGTCGATGAGAGTACCCAAAGGACAGATCCAGGCACAGAAAACCCGCCCCAGCACCAAGGTGAGTACGAGAATCAAAAGGCAAGGCCAGAGCAGCGGTAATACAGTACGGGTGGCCAAAGTAACGCAGGCACCTACAAGGGGATCCATACGAAAGAAAATATTGACGGCCCAGGGTATCTCATCACTGCCCGAGTACTCCGTAAGCCGGAACAGGGCCAGAAAGACAAAGAGGCAAATTAATTGACTGGCCTGTCTCAGCCGTTTCCAGTATTGTTTTTTCATGGACAAAGTATCTGGATAAAGATCAAACCCGGAACTCCCGGATGTTACAACGGTCCAGGTCCATCTGCCCAAGGCCCAATTCCGCGGCCCGCACCGTGGAATCAAGATCCGAGGGACTCATATCAAAAAGAGTTGTCGCATAGGCATCCACTGCCAAAGGATCGACGCCTGCAATCATGGTGTCCAACTGCTTTACATCAGACAGACTGCCCCCGGAAGGCCCGTTGCGGATAATTACCCGGGTGGCATCCACCAGGGTCAGATCCGGCCGGATGACCAAATTAAGGTCTGCAATCTTGGTGGACAGATCATAGTGGAGACGCCCCCGCCAGCCGCCGATAACCCCCATGGCATTTTTCAGGCCAAGGCTTAATCCCGAACTGCTGTGATGCTTAGCCACGGGAACATTGATATACGTATCTGCCTCCAGAGCATCCTTATAAAACGACCATTCCTTCAGTGCATGACCTTTCTTAATCTGCACCGGCACATATTTTCGTTCATCAATATACCGGCACTGGATGTTGCGCTCCCCAAGATCATCCAAAGCAGGTTTGATGCCGCTGTTCTGATAGCACCGCCGCTCTTCATTACAGGTTCTGTCAAAGACCTTTACCTTGGCAGCTCCTGACTCCAGGGCCATCATTGCCAGGGTGGTAACAATCTCAGGATGGGTATTGGCTCCCTGCGCCACGGTTCGGTCCCAGCCGATATTGGGCTTGATCACCACAACATCGCCTTTTTTAACATACGTCCCCATGCCGCCGGATTCAGCAACCAGACGACGGGTCATGGCCGGGTAATCCCCCCCCCTGACCACCCAGAGGTCTGATTCTCCCTCAACAGCTCCCAAAGCATCGGATGTGATGTTGAAAACAGGCGGGGTTAACAGCAAACCGGCAGACCACAGCGACACCTGTTTTATAAACTCCCGCCGGGATTGTTTATATCGATCCGGATTCCGTTTATTGGTATGTTTCTGATTGGACATCTCCATGAAAGACCTCCTTGGTCGGGTTCATAGGTTAAGTGAGATGAAAGTCAAATTGTCCGGTAATATCAATGGATTGTCAACCCCGAATTCAAAATCCGATACAACAGCGGATACAAAACTTAAACGGAAAAGACTTTGACGAAGCTCACTATATAATATATAGTGGGTTTAACTTTCGATTCCCGTATCTTTACACAGTGTCATTCTGACCTGGCGGTTTTAGTGTTATCTGAAATTATCAATTTGCATCTGTTTCTCAACGTTCCATTGTTGTGTATCCCATAAGGCGTTTCCTGCATTTGCGGCAATTTTCATCCCTGCCCCAGTGCGTGACCCTATAATTCCTGCCAAAGGAGGCAAAAATGGATGAACACACCATGTATTACGACACCATCATCAAACTGACCACTGCCATTTCCCAGTGCCGGGATCCGGAAGAAGTGGCTTTATTAACTGCGGAAAGTGTAAAAACCGCATTCAAGGCAAAGGGCTGTTCCGTATTTCTGGTGGACAGAAAAACACGAGAGCTAGGACTTGTGGCCTCTTCGGGGTTAAGCCAGGAATATCTGGAAAAAGGTCCGATTCATTTTATGCAGACCATCAAAGAAGCTAAGGATGCCGTACCCATCGCTATTTATGATGTGTCTGACGACCCCAGGATCGAGTATCCTGATGCAGCTAAAGAAGAAGGCATTTCATCCCTGCTAGGCGTACCCATCATCAGCCACAACAAAATTCTGGGAGCCCTGAGGGTATACACCGCGGACCCCTGGGAATTTTCATTTAACGACATTACCCTTGTTCAGTCCGTAGCCTTGACCTGCGGTATGGCCATGGATATGTGCCGGATGTATAAAGGGTACAAGACCAGTATTGAAATACTCAAGAATATGCGGGGGGAAAACACCTATAAATCCCACAAATGGACACCCCACGAAGGGGTACCCACATCTGTGGATCAGTCGATCTGTGACTATTAGTCAACGACCATTGGTCGAAGACTATTGATCGGCGATCATTAATTATGGTGTAGCGGATCGGATCAGCCCAACAGCGCCTCTTTTACGGTATCCAGGCCCATACGATCCACCATCCGCCCCATGCGCTCCCGTTTTGAGTGTTCTTTATAATAAACGATTACCTTTGCCACCATCTCTTCAGCCTCTTGTGAGGAGAGATTTTCAACCAGGATATCAGCCAGTCTGGGCCGTGCAGATCCGTTGCCGCCGATCATCACGGTCCAGCCCTTTGGGGTCCCATAAAGGGAGATATCCTTGATGCAGTTTTCCGCGCACTGAATTTTACAGCCGGATACCCCCATTTTCATCTTGCTGGGCAGGATCATCCCATGATAAATCCTGTCCAGCTTCATTCCCATCTCAAGACTGTCCTGATTGGCCAGACGGCAGTACTGGATGCCCGGACAGGCCTTGATGCTTCTCACACAAAGCCCTACAGCATGCCCCGGATCCATTCCCAGATCTTCCCAAACCCCATCCACATCCTGTTCTTCAATGCCGATGACGGCGATGCGGGCTGCACTTGTTATTTT
>PIVQ01000687.1 GCA_003354055.1 Desulfobacteraceae bacterium
CTGTCTCACGATAAACTACCGGATTTTTCTTATTTTATGATGCCTGGCTGTTTTGCGGTTAGGTAAAGAAACGTAGGATTCTTGTTGGGATCTCAGGTGAAATTACGAGCTTCTTTAGAATGAAGGAAGCTTGCTTCACGATTTGGTCTCAAGAGGTAAAATACGGAGTCCATACTGGCAAAAACCCACACATATGCCGATGGGAGATCTCTTGCACTCGCTTTTGTTTCATCTGCGTGAATTACAGTCCCCGAAGTAACAAGGCGCTGTATCTCTTCATATGTCCTTTGATATCGTTGAGCCAGCTTCCTTTTGAACCCCCACACCTCGGTGCGAGAAATACGGATATTAAATGAATCCGATAGAATACTGATGATTTGATTGTAACTCAGACGATACTGCATGTATTGATTCATGGCCCACAAGACCAAGTTCTCTCCCCAGCAGGAAACTTTGTTGAGATTCTTAGGAGCAAATATCTTCCCACAGCTAAGGCACCTAAAGCTACCATTGTTCCACTTGATTACCCACTTCTTTATTCCATGCTTCATGAAGCGTAAGTCAATGACAGTTCTGCTGGTTCTTGTAAGCCTTCTGAGATTGTCACTATTGCAGACAATACATCTCTCAGGTCTGAGCGTGATGGTTCTATCAATTCTATTCAGTGACTTTGATGTTCTTTTTTTTCGCCTTAATGCCTTCTTAATCTTGCTATTGCTCTTCAGATATACCTTACTCCGTTGGTAATCAAAATATGCATACTTATTCACTTCCTCAAGTTCAGGAAAAACGAAGTTTATCCTACCGTATCGCCTTTTCTCGACTTCAACATTGTCAGGTCGGGCGAAATGCTTATCATCATCGCTTTCGATCACCTTCTCAATACTACATAGCCAGCATTTGACAATATTCAAAGCATGGCAGTCATCAGTATTATATTGTTTAAGAGCATGCTCATATTTGTTCTCCCGATATAGCTCCCACTTTTTTCTCCATACAATACTTTGAAGGCCGGAGGCATCCTTTCTTGACCATTTAAAGCCCAAGAAGCTGGCGATGTCTTTCAATCCATTTGTATAGGTTGGAGGGTAAACCACTGACGTGAAAAAGGAGAGCACATTAACGGAATTGTCTATTATTCGATTAGCCTCCACTTTGTATATCTCATCCAAGCGTAGACATATTCGTTTCAGTGTTCGGATTTCATAGTGCCCATAGTGATAGACTGTGTAATCCTGGAAATCTGATAGTGTGTCACAGAGTTGTTTGAAGATAAACAGCTCCTCTTCTTTAGAATCTGCCCAGTAGGAAAGGCATCTTGAGTCCTCACCATCTTTTATCATCATCCCTATCAGATACACGAAGCCCTCTTCTGGCAAGCCTTCGAAATCTATATACACTTCTGTGTTACTCTCTGGAAATCTTGGAATATCACGGATATAGGTTCGGTGTTCTCTCAAAGCTAGTGCCTTGAGTTCCCATGAATATCTCTCGTTTTTTCGAGATTTACTCTTCTTTCTCGGCCGAAATGTATGGGAAAGCTGAAAGATAGAGAAAAGGCCTTTACGATTTTTTCTATGGACTTCTTTCGTGCTGATGCTCCCCAGTAGACTTATGTCATCCGCTTTGAGTAGTTCTTTCCTACAGGTGTCGTGAAACTCGCAGACCGTGCAGTATTTGTTTCGGGAATAGCGGGGGGGCTGTGGGTTATCAACGGTCCTTATAAGCTGGTTTAACTCTTTTTTTGCTTCTTTAAAGTAGACCGATATGCTTACCTTTGTCGATCTAAGATTACATCCATAGATTATCTTGCCATATCGAGGTCTAATCCCATGATCTACAAGAACCAAACACTTCATGACAAAAGACAACTTGTCAAGTTTCGGAACGGTTTCTTTGGGTGAGACCGACATGGGAACGTAAGTGAGTGTCTCTGACGTGGAATAATCTATAAGCAATTCCGCAGCATCAAAACTGGTATAAAACTGGTTCGATTGCCAAGTTGGTGCAATGAGAAAGCCCGTTTTTCCGCAACGAGAGAACTTTTGGTTTTTCAGGGCGGGAAAGATGTGCTTCCCATGTTGTTTCCTAAGATACTTATAGTATCTGCCCCTGTATAGCTTGCGAAGCACGTGCTCCAAGTCTTCGTATTCTGTCTTCCTACCTATTGCGTTATTGAATTGCAAGTAGGACTTGTAATTACACCTCAATGAGGAATCTATTATTTCGTTTGTTATCATCATTTATATTTCTCGCTGTGACTTTATGTCCAGATGGGTGCAACTTGGAATAGCACGAAGCAAATACTCTAAGAAGTGATTCAATGAAATTCATATTCAATTCTTATAGAAACACTACCCAATATAGGTGCGTGCTCAGACAAGAATTGTTTATCACAGTCATAATTGTTCAGGTTCAATATTTTTTGAATAAAGGTTAACTGCCAGAATATTCAATAATTCAAATTGTATCTTCAACAGTCCCTGAAAAAACGTTACATAAAAAAATCGGATATTGCAAAGATTATTAATAATTTGATCCGGTTTCCATCTAAGCATTGATTGTATAATCGCTCAGGAGTCAGACTCCCCAATTTACCGAGCGCTTCATCCACCAGTCCGGGCATTTTAAGATTTGCCATGATACAAGATATGGTATGGATGGATTTTTCAGTTTCAGATTTGAAATTACAATATATAGCCGAAAGCAAAGTCAAAAAAAACAAGATCCCATTACATTTTATTGGAGATAAACCTGATTTTTAAAAGTCATGCATACTTGCATAATCGTGACCTCAACTTTTAGCGGAAAAAAGTTTCGATTTGTATCGGTATCTTAAAGATTCCATGCTGTTGATTATTATTGTCCAGTGATGGCGCAAGGTCTGTGGGAGATGATTTCGTTTGTAGTCCGCAGATTAGTCGGAACTATTTTGCGTGCAGACCCGGAGGATTAGGTAGGCGGAGGGGATGGGGTTGAGGCGGCGGGATGTTAAGATTTCATGGACTGAAATTTGCATTTCGCCGCTCCCCGGTGGTTAGGACGACCGATCGGGGTTTAGTCGATGCCCCTCCCCTGCGCCTGCCGGGTTGTTGCCTGGGTGGTAATCCTGTTGTTTATGACCAGTTGGCTTCTTATTTATAGTGTTGCAGCGAGAAGAAAATTATGCAATAAATTGAAAGGCAATTGAGACTTTTGAGGGCTCTGATCCAGAGCTTGATCTCATCAATAAATTCTAAAAAGCAGCCAATATTGGCCATGTTATCTCTAAATATTTCATAGTTCGGCCCGGCTGTTTGAACATATTTTAAATGTATAATTAAGGTAAAAATGCAAGGAGAGCATTCCCATGCATAATGTGATGGTATTAAAAGCCATTATATTAGGGATATGCCGATAGGGGGGAATAATACCAATGAGTTTAGAGATTAAAATTTTAGGAAACGGCGGGTGTCTGAATAACGGATTATCACACAATGCATTCATCGTTGACTGTCAATTACTGGTGGAAGCCCCGCCTGATATCATGAATTCTCTGAATACCCATGATATTCGGGTTGAGGCGATTGATTCGATCTTTGTTTCCCATCTTCACGGGGATCATACCTTTGGCCTGCCTTTTATCATCATCAATCAATGGTTTCACAGCGTAAAGACCGGTGGCAAAACACTTAAGATTATGGGTCCCAAGGGGCTGCAGGAGCATGTGTATCAGATTACCGAACTTGCGTTTAAAAGAAATCATCCCTGTGTGGCGTGGTTAAAGAATAGCGTGACGTTTCAAGAAATCGATGACCAGACTGAAACTATAATGAAATCCAATGTGTTTTCATATTTTAAATTAGACCATGTGATTGATACCTATGGATTTTATATTTCTACCCCTGAGAAAAAGGCATTCGCCTATATTGCCGATACGCTTTGGTGCC
>PIVQ01001519.1 GCA_003354055.1 Desulfobacteraceae bacterium
GGATAATCTGGATGAGGAGTCCTCTGTAAGGGCCAGAACAGCTATTCATTATAACAAGGACTCCGATACTTATGTCGGATTGAATTCCGTTTTGGTTCCCATTGCAAAGGGAGAGCATTACAGATGTATGGTTGACGATACCTGTGGGTTGCCAAGGCATCTTCTCTGTTTTATTCCTGTTGTTGTAAAAGGGCAGGGCAGGGGGTAAGGCCGTGGAATACCCGGTACTGCCGCATATCTGCATTTGGAAGCGGTAGTTGATTGAGATCAGTTCAATGACCGCAGGGTTGAAAACGCGGTATCAAGGGCATCCTTTTTAGGGGATGACATCCTGCAGGACATGAGAACAAAGTCAATGGTACGGTTGATTTTGGGCCACCGGGGGTGCTTGGGAAATTTGTTAATATCCAGGTATTTATCCAGAGTCTGGGTCCTTTCAAACCCGTTTTGGTTCATATAAACTTTCCAGACCCGGCTCTGCTCCGCAAGGTCGATCTTGGTCATGCCGGTTTCTTCCTGCCACAGGTCCAGGGCAAGTTTCATTACACGGACCCCTAAGATATTTTTTTTCTGAATCTCGGAAGTCTCTTGTTTTTTTTGCCTGTGATTTTGAGAGATTTTCGCAGCTGCATTTTTTTTCTGCTGTTTTCCGGCAGATTCTGACGGCACGCTGCCGCCGTTTACCAGGGCCTGTTCAAGCGTTTCAATGCGCCGCCGGTTTTGATTGACCTCTTCTATGACTGCCAGGGGGGAGGGATGAGTCTCGTGGGCTGCATTCGTGCGGACAGGTTCCGGAACCAGGTGGCGGACAATCATCACCTGAAGTGACTCATTTTCAATATCCATGGCAGCCATGGTGACGGTGCAGGGCAGCGGACTTTTGTTTTGGTGAAAGAGGGGAAGGGGATCGTGGGCCTTGTCTATAAAGTTTATGAACTCCTGTTCCGTCTCACCGAC
>PIVQ01000688.1 GCA_003354055.1 Desulfobacteraceae bacterium
GTCATTCCATTAATTATTTTATCATGGTTTGCCTGGAATGAAATCGTGTCGCTATCAGGTACTCTTGAAGGTTATGTCAATGAGATGGCCGGGAAGAGTAAGCAGACAACCGAGCAGGTTGCAGATCTTGCTGCCACAAGTTCCATCCGGGCTCTGGATATCAGGTCCCGTGAAGCGATTGAGCATTTGACCACGGATACGGCCCGAAATGTTGCTGTATTTTTGAAAGCCCGTGATGCAGATGTCCGGCTGGCGTCCATGCTCAAGCCGGATACGACTCTTTATCAGACCTTTGTAACGGCCCATAAACGCGATATTACCCGCCATAGCCCCTGGATCCTGAACAAGGAGACTGATTCCTGGGAACCCCTGCATCACGATCGGGCTAAGGGTCAAAAGCCCGGAGTCACAGCGGAGAACAAGGACAACACACTTGATTTCCACTACCGGGATCTTTCGGGAGCAGGAAACCCCGAGTCTCTTCCCATGTATCTTGAAATGACCTATGTGGATATGACAGGGATGGAAAAGATAAAAGTTTTAAGTTCCGGCCTTTTATCCAACGACCTGAGAGATATATCAAAAAAGGACCAGACATTCTGCAAGGCGGAAACCTATTTTAAGGATTTAAAAAAGCTTAAACCTGGTGAAATATATGTTTCCGATGTGATTGGGGCCTATGTAAAAACCCATATGATCGGGCCGTACAATCGAAAACGGGCCGAAAAAATGGGAGTTGAATTCACCCCCAAACAATCGGGATATGCAGGTAAGGAAAATCCGGTGGGAAAACGATTCCAAGGACTGATCCGATGGGCCATGCCTGTTGTCGATAATGGTAAGATCCAGGGTTATGTCACCCTGGCACTGGATCATACCCATGTAATGGAATTTACAGATCATATTGTTCCCACAAAAGAGCGGTACACAGCTATTTCCGATGCCGCCTCCGGAAACTATGCCTTTATGTGGGATTATAAAGGCCGCAATATTTCCCATCCCAGGGATTATTTTATCGTGGGGTATGATCCTGCAACAGGAGAACCGGCCGTTCCCTGGCTTACAAAACAGGATTATGACCAATTTTTAACCAGCGATCTTGGGACTTTGGAATTCTTAGAGACCCTTCCCACATTTGAAAATCAGGCGCTTTCAATCCTACCTTCAAAGAAACTGATAAAAAAGGGGCTGGTGGCTCTGGACTGCCGGTACCTCAACTTTGCCCCCCAGTGCGCCGGGTGGAACAACCTGACCCAATTTGGCGGTTCCGGCTCCTTTGTGATTCACTGGAGCGGGCTTAAGAAACTGACAACAGCGGCAGCAATCCCCTATTTCACAGGGAAATACAGCCAAAGCCCGCGGGGATTCGGCTTTGTCACCATAGGGGCCAATGTGGATGAATTCCATAAACCTGCCATGACAACGGCCACGACAATCAAAAAAACAGAAAAGCAGTATATTCAGACCATAGAACTGCAGTCCAAGGAGAACAGGAAGACCATTGTAGCCTCCCTGCACGATACAGCCTCCCGTTTGACTTTATACACCACTATTATGATTATTCTTGTAATTGTCGTTGCCGTGTGGATGGCATCTGCTCTGACCGGGAAAATCACCACCATGATTAAAGGGATCTCAAGATTCCAGAAAGGGGAGATGCGCTATCGACTCAATGTTCAATCTTCCGACGAAATGGGCGAACTTACCCAGACCTTTAACTCAATGGCCGACACGATTCAGGAGGCCATTACAGAACTTGAACAATCCAAATCAACTGCTGAAAATTCAAATATTTCTCTAAAGGCAATGCTGTCGAAAATCATTGATTCCATGCCTTCCATTATCATCGGCATCGATACAAGGGCAAGGATTACCCTGTGGAACAGCGAGGCCCGAAAAATCACCGGGCAAAAATTTAAAACGGTTGCAGGGAAAAACATTTTTGATGTTTTCCCTTTGCTTAAAAAAGAGAAATCCATTGTTTTCCCCGCCTTGGCACAGGGGCGGATAAAAAAAGAGGAGCGGCTTGAAATCATCAGTAATAATGAACGGTCGCTCTATGATGTGACCGTGTATCCCCTGATCAATGATAAAATTGACGGGGCGGTCCTTAGAATCGACAACATTACCGCCCGGGTCCAGATGGAAGAGACCATGCTCCAGTCTGAAAAAATGCTCTCGGTCGGCGGACTTGCTGCAGGGATGGCCCATGAAATCAACAATCCGTTGGCCGGTATCATGCAGAACACCCAATTGGCATTGAACCGTCTTACCAAATCTTTGCCGGCCAATGACAGGGCGGCGGAGGAGGCTGGAACCACCATTGTTGCAATCCAGGATTACATTGAAAAAAGAAAAATCGTTCAACTCCTGGACAATATCCACAGTGCGGGAAGCAATGCTGCCAAGATCGTTGAAAATATGCTTTCCTTTGCCAAAAAAGGGGACACCTCAAAATCAAAGGACAATGCAAAGGAGTTGTTCAAAAAAGCCCTTGAACTCGCTCAGAACGATTCTGATCTGAAACGCAAATACGACTTTAAAAGAATCAGGGTGGTCAACCGGTTCGAACCCGGTCCTTTTGATATTGTCTGCGATAAGAGCAAAATCCAGCAGGTCTTTTTTAATATCATAAAAAATGCAGCCCAGGAAATGCACGATTCAGAACAGAAACCGGAAGGACCGGTATTGATCTTTAGACTTCGAAGAGCCGGTCATATGGCACAGATAGAGATAGAAGACAATGGCCCCGGAATGGATGAAGCTGTCCGTAAAAGGGTATTTGAACCCTTTTTCACTACAAAGGACGTGGATAAGGGAACAGGCCTTGGCCTGTCCCTGTCCTATTTTATTATTGTGGATGACCATGGGGGAGAGATGGAAGTTGAATCCACCCCAGGCAAAGGGACAAAGTTTATTATCAGGCTACCTCTGGATTCCGAATAAAACGCAAGCACTACCCTTAATATGCGTTCAACAAGACCTTTTTTGACGTATTTGCAAAGCGGTTAAATGCTTTTGTAGCCTGAAGGGCCTGTCCTTTTTGCAGGGCCATAAAACAATTTCGAAGATAGCGACAAGCCTCCTGTAAATGGGAAGGTGACAGTCTTATGGCTGTCAGTTGAATCCGCTTTGCAGAGGGCATGACATCATATGAAATTTTTTCGATAATGGGATTTTTTGCAATCTGAAGTACAGCCTGGGCAAGGCTGCAAACCATATCAACATAAGTTTCATAATCCTTTTGAGCCACACTAATATCTATGGCATCAACAATTGATAAAAGATATTTCGTCCCGTCATCCGTTATATAAGCCGCTGCTTTTGGAAAAGAATACTGGTAAAGCATATTGGCAGCATCAAAAAAATTCTCAATATAGTCAGAGGTGATCTCAAGCACCTTATAGCCGCCTTTGGGAACTCTGTGCACAAGTCTTTGTTTTTCAAGCATGTGGAGGGCATCTCTGACCGGACTGCGGCTTACCCCCCAGTCCCTGGCGATTTGACTCTCAACAATGAGTTCACCTGATTTAAGTTCATCACGGATAATTCTTTTGCCGATTATAGTGACCAGTTTGTTTGACAGATTCTCCCGTTCTATAATTTTATCCATTTATCACCACCTAAAGATATCAACGAGATGTCCCATTACACCCCCATTGCAGTCATACAGAGTTTCGCCGCATCAAGTCCAGGAGATCCGGTTAGTCCCAGTATACTTTTTCCCTCAATATCATACTGCCGGATGACATCGTCTTCAGGCACCCATCCCAGGCAGTCCAGGGCGTCCGGGATGGAAAGGTTTTCCACCTCCGTGGCCGTTCTGACCCGGTTCAGGATCAAACCGGCTTTTTCATAGGAGATGGATGAATCCGATACCTCTTTTATGGTTTTTGCCACATTCAGTCCTCTTGCTGAGGC
>PIVQ01000689.1 GCA_003354055.1 Desulfobacteraceae bacterium
AACCCTTTGAATACGGCCCAGGCCCAGAAGGCCCTGTTTCTCCTGGAACAGGTCAGGGATGAGGCTCATAGGTTTGCCATTACCTTTCAGCGAAGGCGGCGGGAAAAAAGGGGCAGTCTCTCTGCTCTGGATCACATTCCCGGCATCGGTCCCAAAAAGAAGAAGATGCTGCTGACCCGGTTTAAAGGGGTGGATAACATAAAGAAACAGACGGCTGAAACCTTGATGGAACTACCAGGAATTACGATGGAACTGGCTGAAAACATCCTGGCGGAATTGAACTCAGACCGGTAACATTTGAATGAAATGTCGGTTAAGGGATCACGTCTGAACGATTTGAAATCCCTGCTGCCTGTTGTAGGTGCCGTGGAGCTTAATAAAGGTATCTTCTTCCTGCTTGGATTCGATAAAGACCGCAGGAGGGGATTCATCGTCCTTGTCCCTGTCCGGGGTAAAAATCTTCAGGGTGCCTGCCCGTCTGAGAAAGCCCTCTATATCCAGTTTCATCCGGGTCATTTCCTGTTCTGTCTCGGCAATGCGTGCCAACAGGGCCTTATCTTTGGCCTCTGCAATCTCCACCTGTCCCGGATGCTTCTTGAGGGTGTCCAGCAGTTTTTTGATATTGATGACCTCTTTGGTGTTCATGGTCTGGCCAATGGTGTCCAGTTCCTGGTACATGGTCTTATAGTCCATGGTCTGGGCGGCAATAATAAAGGCTTTTAGATCATCCAGCAGCAGGGGATTGTTTTTTAGGATCTTAGTCAATTGCCTGATGTCACGGTGAAGCACCTCCATCAGTTCTGTTTTCTTTTCTTCCCTGGCCAGGTTGTCCTCTTTGAGTTTTTTTCTGGCATCTAACAGGGCTTGTTTTTCGTCAAACAGGCGGCGGCCGAAATAGATCTTGTTTTCTCCGCAGAAATAAAGACTTTTCAGTTCAACATGCTCAGCGTCCAGCGTATTACCGGAAAGAATGCCTCTTGATTTTTCAAAGGCGATTTCCACCCCGTCCACTTCGCTATCCACCAGTTCATCTATGATGCTTACCCGTCCCTTTTTGGAGGTCAGTTTTGAGTGCCTGGCGAAATGGGCAACCACATCCTTGTGTGCGGTGACCTTACTGTCAGGATGGGCTGCATGAATCGTGGCATGGCTATCCGTTTCAACCTCTCCCCCTTCAAGCTCTCCCACTTCCACCGTGCCCCTGGCCCTGATTCGGAATCCTGAGCAGATGGTATCTATTTTCATACTGATGGGGCAGATGAAATTTGTGCCGATGTTACCGGTAGAATAGTCAAGACGATTGACATCCAGGGCATCCCGGACTTCAATGCCGGAAATTTTACCATCAGATTGTGACAGCAGGACCACACCGGTTTTACTTGCCCTGAGGAAATAGCCCCGGCTTTTGCCTCCTGTTTTTTGGCTGTCAACGATATCCACACCTTCTTTAAGGTTAAATGTCATGGGCATGGCCTGGGGCACGGGAATAACCTTACCGTCATATGACATGCCCGATCTGCCCTGGACTTCCGGTGTGATAAAAAAGAGGTTGTCTCCGGCTTTTACGATGGGATACGAATTGATTTCCCTGAAATCAATGACCCCGTCTTCCTTTAGCAGTCCCGGGCAGCTCTTATGATCAAAAAATGCTTTTGCTATGGCGCCGTCTTTGCTGAGAATCGGGGGCACGCCTTTTATTTCAATTGCAAGGATTTTTCCTCTGACCAGAACCCGCAGGAAAACAGCCAGGTGTCTGAGCTCGGGATTCTCTGATTCAGAGAGATTCAGCATCTGTTTTTGGATTTTCAGTTCTCCCCCAGGAGGAATGGGTCGCAGTAATAATTTTCTGATGAGGAGAAGAATTTTGGGACCTTTGATGTCGATCCGGGGGAATAGTTGCATCAAGGCCTTTATAATCACCGGATCCGGCGCGGTTTCCCGGTCAACCTGGAATCTTATTACTACAGGATCTTCCTGCTTGGAAACGGTATTGAAAAGGTTGCTCTCAAGGATATCCGCCTTGTCCTGGATACGATCCTGGGCAAGGGGCTGGTTTTCGGCAGGCGGGGTCTGATCAGTCATAAGTTTTCCTCACCCTCAGGTTTTTTTCTTGTGTATTCAGTTGAAAAAGATTGGCCAAATCCTGAAAGTCCTGTAAAATGGGTTCCTTGATCTATGCAGTGTACTACTTTAGGGTTAAACTTGCAAAAGCCTTTTTTAAAAGGCCTTTGTTTTTTCACTTTACACAAGCCTGATGAACGTATAGTAGACACGGAAGGTTTTTTAATATTTACGGGTCTCTAATTTACGGGTCTCTTTGGGTCCGGGAGAAGGAAAATGACAGAAGAATTTGAAGACAAAGATGCTCAGGGTTCCCAGGAGATGAGTTTTGAGGAATTATTTGAGTCTTTTGATGCAAAGGTCAGCCAGGAACTTATGCAGGGCGATATGGTCGAAGGACAGATCATCTCTATCGGCAGAACCGCTGTATATATAGATACCGGCACGAAAAGTGACGGGGTGGTTGACAAGATTGAACTGCTGGATGAAAATGGAGAGTTCCCCTATGCGGTTAATGACCGGATTAAACTCTATGTGGTCTCTTTGAGCGAAAGTGAAGTTATTCTTTCCAAGGCCATTTCCGGTGCCGGTATGGCCAACATGCTTGAAGATGCCTATCGGAGCCGTATGCCGGTTGAAGGTAAGGTAACCGAATCCATTAAGGGCGGATTTTCCCTGGATATTTCAGGGAAACGGGCCTTTTGTCCGGTGAGTCAGATGGATGTCAGGTACGTTGAAACCCCTGAAGACTATGTGGGGCAGACCCATCATTTCCTCATTACCCGGTTTGAAGAAAAAGGGCGCAATATAGTTGTCTCCCGCAGGGAACTGCTCAACGAACAGATCAAGGAGCAGCGGGAAGAGTTTATGAAAACCATTGCCGAGGATGATGTTGTTCAGGGCACGGTGATCAAACTCATGTCTTACGGTGCTTTTATTGAACTGTCGCCGGGTGTTGAAGGCATGGCCCATATTTCAGAGTTGAGCTGGTCCAGAGTGGAAAAACCGGATGAGGTGGTCCGGGTGAATGATAGCCTTGCGGTAAAAATTCTTAAAATTGAAAACCGGGACAAGGACAATCTTAAGATTTCCCTTTCTGTCAAACAGACCTCGGGCAACCCCTGGGATAATATGGGAACCAGCTTTAAGCCGGGTGACCAGGTCAGCGGAAAAGTGGTTCGCCTGGCAGCATTCGGTGCCTTTGTGGAAATCGCACCCGGTGTTGACGGATTGGTTCACATTTCCGAGATGAGCCATGTCAAACGGGTGATCCGCCCTGAAGACGAGGTGCGGGAGGGAGAGACCGTCCAGGTTGTCATCAAGGCTATTGATATGGACAGCAAACGGGTTTCCCTGAGCATGAAAGATGCGGCAGGGGATCCCTGGACCGGTGCCAGCACCAAATATATCCCGGGCAGCGTGGTCGAGGGCAGCCTTGAGAAAAAAGAAGGGTTTGGGTTGTTTATCCTTCTGGAGCCGGGTGTCGTAGGATTGATTCCCATGTCCAATATCCGTCAGTCCGAGGAAGCAGGCAAATATGAGTCTCTGAAACCCGGTGAAACCGTTCAGGTCCTTGTTCAGGATGTGGATGAGGACAAAAGGCGGATTACATTGGCACCGCCGGATCAGAAAGATCCGGATAATTGGAAGCAGTTTGCCGGCGCTCAGAAATCCAAATCCCTGGGAACCATGGAAAGTTTGTTTCTGGAAGCCATGAAAAAAAAGAAATAATACGTTAGGATCGGCTCCAAAATTACTTGATCTTTTGTTTTCAAAATACCCAGTCTTTTAAGGGGTTTTGGAAACAAGTTTCTGCCCTTCAGGGTATTTAGATCAAGTTATTTTGTAACGATT
>PIVQ01000002.1 GCA_003354055.1 Desulfobacteraceae bacterium
AAAAAAAGTAGAAACGAGGTTAAGCCTTACTCTCATAAAGGGTCTTGGATTAAAATGGTTGGCCATATGTTGACCATCCATAGCTGAAACCCTTGGTTGTCGAACAGCGTTGAATATTGATCAATTTAAGATCGTTTTTTTATTTAAAATACACAAAACCCTAAAAATAACTTGGCACGATAACCTAAAAAGCATTTGACACGATAACCTAAAAATAATATGACATAATAACCTAAGAAGACAAGTAGGCATACATTAAACTATATAGGTTAAAACAATGCCAACTCCACAAGACAAACTTGCACAATCTCTCGCCGTTCTAAAGGTATTTCAGGATAAAGGGATTATTGCAATTCATACAAAAAATATTACACGTACACACCGGGAACGCCTCATTAAAAACGGGTTTATTAAAGAGGTGATAAAGGGGTGGTATATTCCAGCACGACCAGAGGAATCAGCCGGAGAGAGCACCGCTTGGTATACCTCATTTTGGGGATTCTGTGCTGATTACCTAAACTCAAGATTCGACGATCAATGGTGCCTTTCTCCTGAGCAATCATTAAGTATTCATAGCGGAAACTGGAATATCCCCGCACAACTTTTTGTCCGAACTCCCAAAGGAGGCAACAAGCCTACTGCTCTTCTGTATGGTACGTCTTTAATGGATGTTCGGTTGAAGTTACCAGACAAGAATAATTTGGAAAGCAAAGAAAATTTGCAGATCATGACCCTACCTGCTGCCCTAATATCATGCTCCCCGGGCTTTTATTTAAATAATTCTGTAGATGCCCGGGCTGCGCTATCCATGATTTCTGATGCTTCCGAGATTCTACACAAACTCCTTGAGGGTGGACACAGCACAATCGCCGGCAGACTTGCCGGGGCTTTCCGAAACATCGGGAAAAATACTATTGCTGAAAATATTATTGAAACAATGACTGCAACCGGATATAGCATTATAGAAAATGATCCTTTTAAAGAAAAATCCACCATTTTTTTTAGTGAGCATGGACTGTCTCCATATGTAAACCGGATGCGGATGAGTTGGGCAGAAATGCGAGGCGTTATCCTGGAAAATTTTCCACGCCCTCCTTCATTACCACAAAATGTCGACAAATATCTTGAGCATGTCGATGATATATATACAATGGATGCTTACCACTCACTTTCTATTGAAGGGTATCGTGTGAATGAAGACCTTATTGAGAGAGTCCGTTCAGGCGACTGGGACCCGGAAATCAATCAAAAAGATCAAGAATACGCAAATGCCCTGGCTGCTCGGGGGTACTGGCAAGCCTTCCAAGCAGTAAAGAAAAGTCTGGAAAAAGTATACCCTATAGGGCAGAAACTTAAAAACAATTCCCCAGGTGATGTGACACATAACGATCATGCTACATGGTATAGGGAGCTATTTGCTCCAAGTGTAAATGCTGGCCTTATAGCAACAACCGATCTCGCCGGTTACCGCAATATTTCCGTTTACATTCGAATGTCAAAACATGTCCCACCTCGCTATAAAGCAGTTCGGGATCTCATGCCTGCATTTTTCACGCTCTTAAAAGATGAGAAAGAACCTGCTGTAAGAGCTGTTTTAGGCCACTTTTTCTTTGTATATATCCATCCCTATATTGACGGGAATGGGCGAATGGGAAGATTTCTGATGAATGTTATGCTATCCAGTGGTGGTTACCCATGGACCGTGATTCCACTTGAAACCCGCAACGATTACATGGCTACCCTTGAAGAAGCAAGCGTGGGAAAAAATATAGAACCCTTTTCCAGATTTTTAGCTGAGCTTGTTCAAAAAGAAATGGATAATAAATTATAAACGGCGACTTATGACCCGAGATTTTGACATCCTCCCTTTTAAATAATGTGTAAATCGGACGGATCTAAATGCAAAAAGGTTACGCCTGTTAAGACATAACCCCTTGTATTTGAATGGTGATCCCACGGGGAATCGAACCCCGGTTTCCGGCGTGAGAGGCCTTTGATACCACCCCAAAAACACTGAGACAAGCGGTTTTTCGTTGCAACAAATACATGCGGACACAAGAAAATCATAGCGTTTTGTGTCCGCTTTTGTGTCCGCCAGAGACTGGTATAAAAAAAAGTGATCAACACCAGCCCCAATTTTATCAGATGCTTTTGCCAAGCGAGTAATCCCATTTTATTATCAATTTCTTTTGCTTGTAGCTCCAGAGATGGAATAGTTCTATGCGCCAAAAGCCTCTAAGTATCGAATAATATTTTTCTTCACACTATTTACCGCTATCTCCAGTTCTTCACTAATAATTTTGATTACAGCCTGTTCTTGTTTTCTGTTAATCTTAACACAGGCCTCTTCAACTGCTTCTCTCAAGAGTTGGTCGGCAGTGTCTGTCAAAATGGATATCTTTGTTTGAGTTGAAAATTTCCGTAATGGATAATCGAGTATATCAGATAACAACTCACTGATTTCGTCGAATTGCTCTTTATATTTCAATTCATCAGTCGTCATATGGTAGTTTTTTGCATTCTCAATGATCTCGATTGCATTATCAACCATCCTACTTGAAGGAATGTTGGATGCCCCTGAGATATAGTCTTCCCAATCTTTTATTTCCTTTCTCTCTTCTTCATCTAATTTTTGTTCAAAAAGCTCATCTGCTTGTTTGATCTGTTTTCGTCCAATATCAATGACTTCAATGTGATTTTTGTTGAAATATGCTGCCAGGCGTTTTCGTTTTGTTTCAGAATAATTCCTTTTAAAATTTATGAACCCACTTAAATTACCTGGCGATTCAGCTATTTCATGAGCTATCATAGCCCACGTTAGTTTTCGGTTTTTTTCATTTAAATCTCGTTTTCGGTCGAAAAATATTTTTTTGATACCAGCTACAAATAGTTTTTGAGAATCATCTTCCATAGGTAAAACTATCAAATAATGATAACAAGATAAATATCTTTTCATGCCATTTTATAATCAAAATTTGGTAATTTTTGATGACAATAGAGAATATCTATGATACTTTATTATCATGAATATGGGTTGGTAATGCTAAAATTATTTTTATTTTAGGAGAAAGATGCAAATGAAAAATAATCTTTTAAATTTTCAGCGGCAAATTCAGAAAGTGAAAGGATCTACAATTACAGAGTTTTATCGCTATGTGCTAAAGCAAAACTTGTCGTCAGACGTGAGAAAAAAGGTTAGAACTTTGCATACTAAAGATCTAATTCCGTTGATTTCTTGTTATTATTCAAGTTTTATCCGAAAATTTTCTGTTGATGAAGATTTCTATGATTTAGCACATTATTCTGCTTTTAATCGAATATATACAAAAAACAGAAACTTATTGTTTGAGAGAGAGTAAAAAAAGGTACGAATCTCGGACGGGCTTAAAGGCGGTGTTGTTTTCCGATTTTTGGCACCAATTTCAAAAAGATTCAGGAGAAAAAAATGAGATGTGGTTTTAATATGGAAGGCGCAAGCGATGAAGAATATCAAGAGACTTTTAATTGGCTTAAAAAAAGGAGTTTAACATCCTCGCCCAAAGAAGGAGATGATATCCGGGATCATATTCATGAGGAAAAATTAAATATCGAATTTATCGAAACGCCAAGAATAGCTTCTGAACTCTCTGTTATAGGCCAAAGTTTAAGCATAAGTTCTCTTTCAGAATCTGGTGTGACTTTTTACTTGGTGGCATATTCGAAATACAAATTTTCTCTTAATTGTGATTTTGCTGATGGTTTCTTATTCGTCCCAATGAGCAACATTAAAGCTATAGATACTTGTGGGGGCAGGCTCAGGTTTAATAAAGAACCGAAATAACCGTCTTGCAAAGGACATAAAGGAGAAAAGATCGAATGGAAAGTATGGAAAAAAAGAGCTCGATAAGTTGGTTAAGAGTGGAAAAGTATTTTACTGCGGTTTCTGTGATCGTGAAATAAAATACGCCGATTTGGGTTTTTGGGGCGGTGATGGGCGTCCTAATTTTTCTTGTCCGGGTTGTGATTCGGTTATCGTTGAAATTTATGATTGGGGATCTTGATCTCTGTCTTGTAAAGTATAGGAGGGGGGATTAAGCGCACGATAAAAAGAGGTTGATATGGAAACTGATTTTACTATCGCTCTGGATCTGGAGGGGACTCTGATTGTTTCTGCTGGCAGTATGATCCCACGGCCTGGCCTTTATGAATTTCTTGAGAATTGCCGAAGCTTGGGGAGAGTTGTGGTCTACTCTGTTGTTGAGGGTTGGGAGTTTAAAAAGATTGCTGAAAGCCTTATAGATAAAGGAATTGCCCCTGCTTGGTTTGCAAGCATAGAGCACTATCACTGTGACAATAATGGGGTTAAAGATCTTGATCTGATCTCTGGGACTGATGCTGATCACGCTGTTTTAATTGATGACAACAATAAATTTGTTGCACCGGGTCAGATGTCCAGATGGATACAGATAATGTATGTATGGTCCAACGATCCCGAGGAGCAAGAATTCGAACGGGTCTTGAGAAAAATCAAAGGTTTTTGGAAGGAAACAAGATGAGAGCGCCATCTAAAGAAGATCTGCTGTTATACAAAGAATACAGCAAGTTTTATGATTCTCAAGATCCTGGCCCAAGGCTCTGGCAAGAATTGGTCAAACGAAACCGTGGTAAAATCAAAGTGCTTGCTCTGGACCTTGAATATACCCTACTTGATACAGCATATTCTCCGTGGCCACGACCAGGCCTGTTTGAATTTTTGGAAAAGGTAAAAGGACTTTTTGAAAGGATTGTTATATACACAGCGGTTAAAAAAACTGACTGCCACAACGTCATCAAACATTTAGTATCAAAAAATGAAGTCCCGCCCTGGCTTGCTGATATTGAGTGTGTTCATTGGGAGAGATTAGGGAAAAAGAATCTCAAAAAAATCAAAGGGATTGAACTTGATGAGGCTCTGATCGTTGATGATCAAAGAGGGTATATTCATCCGACCCAATTATTTCAGTGGATTCCAATTGAGCAGTACGACACCCGAAATTATTATTATGATAAAGAACTGGATAAGGTCTTGGCCATTCTTGAGATGGTGCAGTTCGGTATTGCTAACCAAAGCCGAATCATCAATTATTTGAAAGATTATGTTGATGATCCGGGATCAGGTGTTAAAAAGCTGTGGGTCTATGGTGATTTTGCAAAAAGTGATGGGGGGCCGGAAAGCGCCTTGCAGATTGCCATGGAAACCGATCCGGAGGCTGAGGTTAAAAAGAAAAGCAGGCGGGAAAAAAGTATTGCAGACGTTGCTTATCTGAGATTCCAACACTACCTGTGGGTTGGTGTTGAGATTGTTGATCATGACAGCACCCGGGAGGCAATTGAGATAAAAAATTATTGGGAAAAATTCAATGGGATTTTTACTCGTAGTGAAGACCGCATTGATATCGCTTTCCCCGATTTCCCCGGATGTGCTGGTGTGCATAAAAAAGACGAAGAAAATGCAGATATCTTCGATAAATTTATGATACACGCTATCGGACCGGCATCAGAGATTTTAGAAAAACACATAGAAACCCTGGACCCGAACGAGATGCCAAGGCAAAAGCTGTCGGAAGAGGATTTAAAAACGCAATATCCCGATTCGAATATCACAGGTGTTTGGGTTCCACTGCCCAAATAAGACGATTTAAAACGCAAAAGCCCCGCCAGGAGTGGCTAAGGGCTTTGTGTGAACTGGACAATGACCGCCAGTGTCCAATTCCCTGGGATGAGAGGTCCAGCTATATTTGGCAAGCCCCGAAAGCTTGCCCCGGGCCGCTTCACTGCGACTGTATCCTTAGGATAGCTGGCAGGAGAGGGGGTGATCCAGATCTGCAATGAGATTATCAAAACAGAGGGGTTGTTGTCAATCTGATGGTTAAATTTCCAACATTAAGTTTTGGCTTTGATCGGCCCCTGGCTATGTGTTTGTTTTGGCTTGAAACCCGGGCTGGCTGGCCCTTGGCCGGTCTTTGGTGGTCTGCGCTTTTAGCGGGATATCTCTTTTTTACATGGGGTCTGGCCACTGGCCGGATCTCTTACGACCTCGAACCGTGGAAGATGTGGGAGAACGCATGAAAATACTATATACAACTGACCTTCACGGATCTCAACACTACTATAATCAGATCGTAAAAGCAGCGATTAAGCTCCACAAGGTTGACATGGTGATCAATGGCGGTGACATGCTTCCCAAGACAGCGCCTATTTTTAAAAATCAACCCAAGTTTATCAAACATCTTGAGAAAGATTATTTCCCACGTTTTGAGAAAGCTGGCATTCAATATCTATGTTGCCTGGGAAATGACGATTTGAGGATCTATGATGATCTGTTTGATCAAGCCTGTGACAAGTTTGAGAACGTCCACAATATTGCTGGCAGATTGATTGAGATCGGCGGTCTGGAATTTATTGGTTTCAACCTCGTAAATGATTTCCCATTTGAACTTAAAGACCGTGTTCGTATGGACTCCGAAGGCTTTGTTTTCCCGAGGCAAAACGGTTGTGGTTGTTTTTCCGTAATGAAAGAGACTGGGGGAGGATGGGAAGATATTGAAGATTGGATCTCTCTTGCTCAATCCATGCCGACTCTTGAAGATGAACTTGAAGCCCTGGTCAAACCTAAAAACATGGAAAAGGCGGTGTATGTTATGCACATGCCGCCTGGAGGCCTTAGTCTCGATGTTTGCCTATCGGGAGATCGACCAGCGAGTGATGCTGTGCGTTATTTTTTAGCGATGAATCAGCCTTTTTTATCTTTGCATGGCCACATCCATGAGAATTTCAATATGACCGGGATCTGGTATGCAGCCGTGGGTGACACAATCGCTGTACAACCGGGCCAGGGCGGTATACATCCGATCTATTGCATCATTGATACTGATGACATTAAGCTGATCAAGAGGTATGGAAATGCCCATGGATAATGGCTTTTGTTAAAAAACAACACGATAACCTAATTATGAGAATTTGTTGTCAAACTTATGGATCTGAAACAAAAAATAAATGCTATTCCTGAAACAGTGATCTTTGATTACAAGAGCCTTGGGATTCCCATAGCTGGGCGTAAGCATGCTTATCGTGTCATGGCCGTGTTGGTGGTCCAGGGCGTTGTAAAAAGGGTTCCTGGGCTCCAGGGGGCTTTTTATCGTCCCGAACAAAGCCAGTTCGGAGAGCTGGGGCCTGAGAGCCGGGAGTGGGAACGGTATTTTCTTTTTGATTCCAGAGGAAAAAGAATCGGTTATTTAACGGGTGCCGTTCTTCTGAACCGCATGGGGCTATCTTTTCAAGTCCCATGGATTATTGAGATAACCAGATTGAGGAAACGGAAACCGTTTCAGATCCTAAATCCCAAAATTAGATTTGAATTTAGAGTGGCCCGGGCAAAAGAAATCACTGAGAAAAATTACAGTGCTTTGCAGGTCCTTGATTGTATAGAATTTTTTACTATCCATGGTTTTCGGTCGCCAGATGATATTGATGTTAGAACGGCGATGGTAAGCATTCTCGAAGAGCTTGGTGACAAAGAAATACAGACGGTCAAAGAGTGCTCTGTATGGTATCCGGCAGCGGTTCAGGATGCCCTATCGCAGGTGGGGAATAATGCTTCAAGAAGCTCATGAAAACCCATTTTACATAAATTATGTAATCTTAAAACGCCCATAGATAAAGGATCTTAGCATGTCAGATAAAAAACGGAAGCCAAGGAATCTTATTGAGCCGAACCTATACAATTTATTAAAAAGGCCCCGGCGTAAACATTTAGGGGGAATCCGTCATGGCATTTGCCGGAATCCTTTGATACCAAAGGAGAAACACCATTATTAGCCTTCCAAAAATTCCAGTAAAAACATGCTTCTTTTTCTGGAAGCTATGATACCATTGAAAAATACAGGAATTCTCAGAAAATAGGAGATCCATCTTTTTGCGAATTAGGTCATTTATCGGAATATTTTTGAAATGATATTTGCGGATAACTGAGGATCACCGCCCCAGGCTATGATTTTTTAAATGGCCGGGTCCCATAATTTTGCGTTATGTGAACTTTTGGATAAAAACTTATTCTTGATCGTCCTGACTCTATTGGATATGAATACATAAATCACAAAGGATATCTGAATGAAGGATTGCGGTTCTCCCAGAGTCGAAATACTCTCCGGGAGAGGACTTTTCGGGTGGCATGGAGAAGGAGGTTAAATGAAGGGGCAAGTAGGTATCTAAAATGAGCAATAAATTCCGAAAAGAAATGAGATATCATTTGGGCAGGGATATGGGAAAACAAGGCGTAAAACCCCTTCAACCTGTCGGGGATATTTTAAAATCCCTCCTTTCAAACATGCGCCCAAAACAGAATCAAACTATGGATCAAATATGGCGGTGCTGGCGGGATGCTGTTGGGCCTTTCATCGCTGACTCAGCTAAGCCTCAAGCATATAAAGATGGGGTTTTGATGGTTAGGGTGGCCAGCTCATCTCATATGATGCAGTTCCGATTTATGGAAGCTGAAATGAGAAATAACTTGAATGCCATCCTGGATGGCGTTGTTATCCGACAAATAAATATGAAAGTAGGAAGGGTGGATTGATTAAGGCAGATATAGAAATATTGAAGCTCTTCCAGAAAATTAAAACTTGGTCCCAGGGAGACAAAAGGGCTCCCAATAAACCTTTACTGATCCTTCATGCCCTGGCCATGCTTGAAGAAAAACAGTTTATCAAGTATGTCGATGTCGATCAAAAGCTTAAAGACCTGCTCATTGATTTTGGGCCTCCCAGGAAGACTCCGCAAACCCACTATCCCTTTTGGAGGATGCAAAATGATGGAGTTTGGGAGCTCACCAATACAGAACACCTATCTCCCCCAAACAAAAGCGGAGATATCAAAAGACCAGAACTGGTCAAATATGATGTTTGCGGAGGTTTTCCAGGCCATATATATAAGGCTCTCAAGAAAAATCCTAAATTGATATCCTTAATATCTTCAGACCTCCTGCAAAGAAGTTTTCCTGAGACAATCCATGAAAATATTATTCAGGCAGTCGGACTGGATGTTGAGCTGATCAAAAAGAAAAGAAATCCGGCTTTCCGGGATAATGTTTTAAAGGCCTACGAAAATCAATGCGCTGTCTGTGGATTCCATATCGCTCTCAATAGGGCTGTCGTAGGCATCGAAGCAGCCCACATAAAATGGCATTCAGCCCAGGGGCCAGATGTTGAAAAAAACGGGATAGCCCTTTGTTCTTTGCATCACAAGTTATTTGATTCCGGGACCTTTAAAATATCTGATTCCATGATGGTCTTGGTGTCTGATGCGGCTTATGGTATTGCAGGTTCTGATAGATGGTTAAGGTGCCATAATGTATACAAGGTGGTGCCAACTGGGGGATACAGATAAGAACCACAGTGGCACCAACGTGTTGCCACTATGGTGCCTATAACAAAATACGATTACCTGGTTGCTATGGTCTACTGGTAAATGGCATGTCTGGTTTTCTGATATTGTTTTTGGGTCGTCTACAAAGCATATTTTTGATTCGGTACAAGCGGTTTGATTTTTTTGACATCGCTTTTCCGGTGATTCGAAATAGTATCTGGTTTCCATGAAGAGTTTTTGATATCTGAAGGAACCTCTTTTTGATAATTGTACCAATTACCAATCCAATCTACGACCATTTAAAAAATGCTTTATAAATGCAGCATTAAATTTTTTAATGCTGCATTTATAGGGCATGAACAAGAGAACAAAAACCAAAAATGCTATGCCCGAAGTTGTTTTAATTACCTTGAAAAGCTGGGTTACAACATCATGTTGCCCCGAAAGCGCAGAAGGTTTTTTCCCTGCAAAACAACAGCCTTTTTTGGGGTGGGGGCAAGTGGCCTGGTTGGTCATGATATCCTGTGGCATTTAAACGTTACTTTAGGGAATTACAAACTTTTAATTTCTTTTCAAGGGTCCTGAGAAAATATGGAATTGCAAAAATGTTTCCGAGCCACTTCGAGAAGCAAAAAACATTTTTGACGACCTATAAGTGTTAAGTGTCAACCCTGATTTTTTGCTTCTCCCCATGTTACTGTCAACCCGGTTTGGGCATATCCATTTTGTTTCTGTCAACCCCAGAGTACATTTTTAAGGCACCAATAGGGTGACTTGTTGGTGCCATAATGTGTACAAGATGGTGCCAATAAGATGATATAGAACGGCACCATTATGGTGCCCATAGCAAAAAGCGATTTATAATTTGCTATGATCTGATTTCATGTAAGATGTTCTGAGAAACAATTCAAATTTGTGGATAAAGAATCCACATTCTTTGGGAGCAAAACGCATTTTGTGGAAAATCAGAGCATTGTTTTTTACACAAAATGAGACGCTAAGAGTTCTTATGTGTATTTTGGGCCTCTGAATTTTTCACAAATTGACATAACCATTAAAAATGTGGAGACAAAAGAAACTTGATTAGGGAGTTCATCAGAAACCAAACTTGTAAAAAATGCCAAGTGGCTTGCCAGGAAATGGGATGTCCCTAAATTTCAAAATCGATCGGAGTTCGACACTATAATTTGGTATGGCGTTTGGTATGGTACTTTTGGAAAATCTGCCAAAGCGTATCATTAACTATCTGAAGTTTGAATAGCCCAAGACAGCAGTCTATCAGGCATTTCAAAAGTCTGATCGCTGAACATTGGATGGCGGTCTCTCTGTCTTCTAATCAGAGGAAGAATGTCTGGTGCTTTTTTTGCAAGCCTTTTATACTATTGGGGGGGGGATTTTGTTCTCGATGAATAGATTTTAATTAATCTTACCTTTGATATATATGCAAAAATTGGTATGGATGAAATGGATACTGAAATAATGGTGAGGAAGTCTGGTCGAGTGATGTTGCAAATTATGTACATATGGGTCGCTAATTAGGTATCCAAAATATCCAATTAGCCAACAGGTGCTGGCCAATTTAAAGATGTAATGCAACCCTTTTAATAATATGCCAAACAGTGTACCTCTATGAGGTACTTAAGGCTTGGATTTGTAATTTAAACCTAAGTAGAAACCTTGGTCCTTAAGGCTATGTTATGGTGCAGTGGCCTAGCAAGCTATACGGCTCAATGTTATTTAAGGAGCGGTTGTCTCCACAACGAAAGATCAAGGAGTAACAAGTAAGCCGATTTCAAAAGCAACCACAAACGATATGGCATTGCCAGTATCATATCGTTTGGGTTCTCCAATAATGGTGATCTCGTAAAAAGTCGAAAATGGAGAAATTGCTATTTATAATTTCAGTAAGTTACAGCTGAAAACTGGCAAAATCTGGCTTTTTACAGGTTCATCAAAAATAGGTACAGGAGAAAGGACCTCTTGCAGAATAAGTGAACAATTGTGTAGGACACTTTTCGGTACAAAAGCACTGAAAGTTTGTTTAATTGAACATTCGAATTGATCTTGTTTATTTGTTGGAGACGGTTCCACCGAAAGTATCAATATCTGATTATGTTGGTATCATCAAAGGTCGGAATGCCGTAAAAGTTCTTTATAATTTCAGTAAATTGAAGCAAAGATCCTATTGGGGTAATAAATTTTCGTCCCGTGGTTATGTTGGCTTAGATGCTGAAATAATAAGAGAATATGTGAAGCATCAGGAAAAGAAAGAAAAATTGGTTGAACAAAGAAATTTGTTCAGTAAATCAAGTTCGGGACGACCATCCTTGCCTCCTTAAGGGCACGGCAAAGAAAGTCCACTTTAGGGGCACCCCAAAATCTGGCCCCAAAGTCAGGAACTTTACAGAATTGATATGTTATGGAATAAATATTGCCAAAAAACTTAGATTGGGCATATACTTTGCTTTTAAACTCTTTGCCAGTGTAAGGGCCTTACAAAAATAAGCTGAGTAACAATGACATGCGATTGCAGATAAAAGGATTAAGAACATATTTTAAATTAAACCGTAATATAACAGTCAAATCAGTTGATGGAGTTGATTTGTCAGTTTTTTCCGGTGAGCGGGTCGGTATTGTAGGGGAAAGTGGTGCAGGAAAAACAGTGTTAGCCCATTCCATCCTTAGGTTGATCTCACCCCCGGGACGCATTGAGAGCGGTCAGATATTATGGGGGGGGAGGAATTTGTTGACCTTGTCCGAAGAGGATATGCGAAAAACCCGGGGAAGACATATTGCTATGATTTTTCAGCATCCACAGTCTTCGTTGAACCCTGTTTTTTCTATAGGAAAGCAACTGGTGGATGTTATTAGGCTGCATCATAAATTAGATAAAAGGGAAGCAAAAGAAAAAGCCATTTCTTATCTTGACCTAGTTCATCTACCAGATGCTGAAGTGCGGTTTGATGATTATCCACATCAGTTCTCAGGAGGAATGGCTCAGCGAATTTGTATTGCCATGGCACTAGTATGCCGCCCGTCTCTTCTTATTGCTGATGAACCTAGTAGCTCTTTGGATGTTACAGTACAATCACAAATAATCGAATTACTAAATGAATTAAATCATTCGCTTGGAATGGGAATCCTTTTTATTTCTCATGATCTTGGAGTGGTTGCGCAATTAGCGGACCGAGTGGCAGTAATGTATAAAGGAAGAATTCTTGAAATTGGGAAATCAGAAGATGTTTACAAACATCCACAGCATCCCTATACAAAAACTCTTTTGAATTCTGTCCCAATACCAGATCCAACACTAAAACCTAATAGAAAAGGGCTATTCAGTGACTTTAAATTAAGTGCAAATACTCAAAACGGTTGTCCGTTTCGCTTGAGATGTCCTGATCAAATTGCTATATGTGAAACAAAAAATCCCCAATTAATGGATACAGAGAATAGGGCTCAGATGGCAGCATGTTGGAAAAAACAAATATAAAATTCAGGTGATAATATGCCCTTTGCAGCAGGATCTAAAGGCGGTTTTTTTGATCCCCTTTATGATACAAGGAAAGCATTAGATGCTTTCACAGACGATTTGCCCGGGTTTATCGATAGGCAGAAACTACATCAAATCAATTCACTAGGGATTTACGTCAACAATGTTTGCAATTTAAAATGTGCCCATTGCTATTATCAGTTGGACAGCAATCGAGATCATGACAAGAGTCTTTCTTCAGATGAGTTAGTCCTCTTGTTAGCGGCTGCTATAAAGCAAAAAATACAGCTTTTTGCTTTTGTTGGAAAAGAAGTATTTATGCCAGGCACCGATGGTGCCGACAAGACGATTGCTGCCCTGAGGTATCTCTCATTGTGCCGTAAACAAGGCCATTCTCTTAAAATGGGGGTCGTTACAAACGGGTTCTATTTGGATAAATATTTAGAATCTCTTATGGAAATAGACCTGGATTATCTGGATATCTCTATAGATGGTACTGACAACCATTCCCATAATCTTCTTCGTGGTAAGGGTGCATTTGAAACTTCTGTAAAGAATTTGGTCAAGGCTATTGAATCTAATATAGCAAAGAAAATATTCATGGCCACGACCCTACACCGTGACAATCTCCAATATGTTATGGATATATTAGACTGTCATAACCGGTATGGGGTTCAGTTTTTCAATATTTCTCCTATTGTGGCTATTAAAGACGAATCATTGCAACTATCTATTGAAGATCTACACCTTTTTTTTGAAGGATTTTTGAATAAGGCTGAAAAATTGAATAACCAGTTGCCTTTGGAGGTCGTTGTGGACATGGAGTCGTATGTTATTGCCAGGAACATAGATTTTTTTTCCACTATTTTTAAAGATTGCAACGTCCAACTCGATTCTCTCAATGCTATTATATTAGTAAAAAACATTGATAATATCAGACTTATACTCCGTATCAGCTTGCCTGATCCATGTAATAGCTATGGATGTGTATCCCACAATGGATGGTATTTTGATAAAAGCGGATGCCTTTTTATGAAAAAAGGATATGAAACCCTTTCAATGGGGAAAATAACAAATAATAATATCGAAGATTTGATGGACAAGCATCAAAAAAAAGCCGACCATTGTATTGATCAATTTTCAAGCAGCCTTTTTTTTGAAACAGCTGATTATATATTAAATGCATTAGAAGGAGGGCATTTGTATGAACTTCCTCAAATCAGTTAAATATTGGGCAATACCTATTTCACTCATAATTGTATGGGTTGTTTTCTATCAAATATCCGGGGCCAGTAAAAAGAATATGGTTTTAACCGAACCGATCTTTGGCGAACCGGCAAGTTTTGATCCTACAGCTCAGGTGGATGCTGAAACATTCGGTATAATGTACGCTATGTACGATACTCTTGTTCAGTTAGACAATACTATGGCAATTGTGCCGGCTCTTGCTGAAAAATGGGACACAAGTGATTTCAAGACATGGCGGTTTACAATACGGAAAAATGTATTGTTTCATCCAAACAGCTGTTTTAAGACACAAAATAAAACAAAGCATCTAACTGCCCACGACATTCAGTTTAGTCTGAATCGTGCGATTCAGCCTGGAAATGTAGGGGCATTTGTCCTCACTGATATTGTAAAGGGTGCTGCAGACGTGAATGCAGGTAACACTGCTTCTGCATCAGGAATTAGAGCAATTGGTGATCATGTTCTTGAAATTGTTCTTAAGAAACCCTATTTAAAATTTCTTGAGCGGTTAGCAACACCGTTTCTTTTCATTGTTCCTAAAGAAGCGGTTGATTTTTATGGCAAAGATTTTGGTAGGTATCCGGTAGGTACCGGCGCATTTATGTTTGACAGAATTGAATCAGGGCAGACAGTATTTTTGAAAAAAAATCCTGTGTATTGGAAAAATGATGAAAATGGGAAGCAATTACCTTATCTCGCAGGAATCCGGTATCGAATTTTTCATGATCCTCAACTGGCGTTGAGCGAATTTAAAAATGGCAGGATTGATGCCATTGAAATTCCCGCTGTCCTTGCTGCTACTATATTAAAAAATGGGAAGCTTGCTGCTCCATATCAGAAGTTTAAAATGTTCGAAACAATTGCTCTGGATGTTCATTACTTCGGCTTTAAAATGGATGCTTATCCCTTTAAGGATAATTTGGCATTACGCCAAGCATTGAATTATGCTGTTGATAAAAAAAAAATTACAACCATTTTGCTGAATGGTCTGGCAGAGCCAGCCAAGGGCATATTACCCCCAAGCGTTTACCCTGAACATCCACGCAATGAAGTTTACCCCTACAATTTGTTCTTAGCCAAACAAAAACTGGCGGATGCTGGCTATCCAGAAGGTAAGGGATTACCACGCCTAACCCTAAGCATTGATAACAAAGCAACAACTCTTATCGTTGCTCAATATGTTCAGAGTACTTTAAAGGCTATCGGGGTTGAGGTGGGATTAAAAAAAATGGACTTTAACACGCTTCTTGGAGAGGTGGCCCAAGGGACAGTGGATTTCTTTTATCTATTCTGGGAAGGGAGCGACCCCAATGCGGAAATGTTTATGATCCAGTTCAAATCTGATCTACTTCCAGAAAGGGGAGGGTACAATTTTGGTCGATATGCAGAGCATCAGGCTGATGAGCTTTTTGACCAAGCTGTTTCCGAAATAGATGAACAAAAGGCGGTTGATGTGTGGCTGAAGTTAAATTCTGTTTTGACCTCTCATGCTCCATGGCTTTTCCTATACCATACAAATCGAATTCGGCTTCTTCAACCTTATCTTATCGGGTATGACGACAACGCTTTGCAGATTCGGCGATACATTAAGACAAGGAAAGATCACTAAACCGATTGAGGTATTATGATCAACTATTTGGCAAAGCAGATAATAGCTGCAATTATAAATATACTTGTGGTTATATTACTTGTTTTTTTTCTGATGAACGTTTTGCCATCAGATCCTGCAAGGGTCCGGCTTGGGGTTCGGTACAATGAAGAGAGTGCCAGTGCGATTAAGAGCGAATACGGATTAGACAAGCCGCTTACTGAACAATTTTCAAATTTTATTCTGAATTTGACTCAAGGAGAGTGGGGTAATTCAATAATTACTGGAGAGAGTATTAGGCAAAGTCTGGTACAAAGAAGCCGACGCTCATTTGGTTTGATTTTTTTATCGATTATTATGACCATCCCAGTTGCGGTAATGGGAATAAAAAGTGCCAGATCGAAAAATATAATGCCGTTAATTGTTGAGATAGTTCTACTGGGTGTTTCAGCAGTACCAATTTTTGTCCTTGCTGTTTCAGCAATATTCCTATCCAATGAATGGTTCCATGTTTCGCTGATTCCAAGCATAACTGGGTGGGCATCACTGCCATACTATATTTTACCAGCTTTGCTTTTATCCATATATCCTTCGTTTCTGATATTCAAAATATGTAAAGATAAAATGCAAGATATTTTAGAGCAACAGTTTATATTAGCACATCAAGCCTTTGGCTTTTCAGGGCGCCATATAATTCTTGTGTATGCTTTAAAGAATTGTGCTGTTTCAATTTTAGGCATCACCAGCAATCTTACAGCATACTATTTTTCTTCTATTTTCATCATTGAGTTTGTTTTTTCCATTGGAGGTGTGGGGTCATGGGCGGTTCGTAGTGCTCAAAATTATGATGTTCCTGTGGTACTTTCTACAGTTCTTTTTTTCGCTGTAATTTATAACATTGTGAACATTGCCACTGCATTTTCAGCACCATTATTTGACAGGAGAATCATCCGTGAATAAATGGCTTGGCCGATGTGTGGCTACTATCGTTCCGTTAGGTGTTATATTTGTTTTTTTCTATTCATTGATGATTAGCCAAGACACTACAGCCGTTCAGTTGGAAAATAGATTTTTAGCCCCTTCAGGTGCATTCCTATTTGGAACAGATGAGTTGGGCAGAAGTGTGCTCAGCAGAACGATTGCCGGATTTCGGTATTCATTTTCTCTTGTCTTACTAGCATTATCAGTTTCGGCATGTATTGGTGCGCTGATCGGTCTGACGACAGGTTTTTTTCATAGTCAATGGCTTTCTCGCTTAATGGATCAAACGGTTAATATTATATGGTCTATACCTGGGTTGATTTTTTTTATCGCAGTGACTACCTATTTTGGCAGAAATTTTTTTACGCTTGTTTTATGCATGGCAATGGTCAGTTGGGTTCCTGTGGCAAGGGTCGTGCGGCTTGAGGTTCAAGGTGAAAAAAAAAGAGGGTATGTGCTTGCGCTAAAAGCTCTCGGATACAGCAATACCAAAATTTTACTTGCTATTGTACCGAATATTTTAACGTCTTTTGTTGTTGTTGTTCTCTCCGTTGCTTTAGACCTTATTGCGGCAGAGAGCGGATTGTCATTCTTGGGTCTGGGCATTCAACCACCATATCCAAGTCTTGGGAGCATGATCTATAATGGCTTGGTTTATTCATCATCTGGCTGGTGGATGCTGGTGTTTCCCTTATTGGCACTTTTAGCATTGGCTTTCTTGTTAATGTCTCTGATGATATTTATAAAAGTTCATAAAGGAACGTTCTATAATGAAGTCTGATCATATTGATTTTTCAAAATCAAAAAATTCTGTTTCATTATATGACTCAATTCAAGATTGTCTCAAAGAGTTTAGACACATATACATTCCAAAATCAAAAATTACATTTGAAACTTGTGATTTACACCTGATGCTTTTTGACCCTTCAGATGGTTGCTATCATCAGTACATTTCAAGTTCAGTCGCCGATCTAAGAATCAATGATTTATTAGATATAAAAGCCAAATTGACAGCCAATAGAAAAAATTTGAAATTAGATGATTCGTTCAATTGGATTGAATCGAATGTTTCAGAGAATAAAAATGAAAAACCTAATATAGCCAAGGAAATAGCTAAGAATATAATTATTGCGGCAAAAGACGGAAGTGACCTACCTTTAGAAAATCCTAATGAAGATATTTGTAGGGAGGTTCTTCAAATTATCCTGTCTTCATTTCCCAATAGTCCCTATTGGGATGTTTGTGGTTTTTATCATCGGGAATTTGAAAAAAAGGCATTAGATTTTATCCTTTGGGAATATGATAATAACCAGAAGATACTGTATGCTACAGATTTCAAGAACGATAATTCTTTTCAGAATATCAGTTGTTTTGAGAATACATGCAATGATTTTGACTCTGTATTCAAACTGAAAGTCAATTATTCAGATTTCCAAAACTATTTATATGATGACGAACCCCTTGAGGAAAAAAATCAGAGAAAACTGCGGAGAATACAAAATGGTTATGATGATCTTTATGATGCATTGATAGACAAGCTATTACCTTCTAAAAGTTATGCTATTTCAAGATCAATTCATTTTTCTCATTTGTTCTATGGCGTTCTTTTCATAATGTTTGACAAAAACTCACGGCTCAAAAAACTGATAGAGAAAAGTGAAAAACGAGAAATGTCAAATGTTATTCAAGAGTTACGTGTAGAGTCTCATAGAGATTTTATCCCCTTTCTGTTGAATTTACAAACAAATGAGTTTGATAAAAAAATATATCAAGGAATTTCGGAATATAAAAGCATTGAAGAGATTATAAAAATTTTTTGCCAATCTATTAATTATATCATTAGATGTGAACTGGTCGTGTTAAAAATGGAGGGTCACATAAAAAAAATTTTTGGGTGGGCGATTGATAAAGATTATGTTTTAAAATCCTCTTTTCAGAAATTGCATGATGCTTCTTCTATGATCAATCAGATATATACACATCTAAATAAAAAAAATGGTGAAAGCACTCCTTTCGTTTATAATAATAATTTATGTCTATTGAGCAGGATACCATTTGTTTTACCGAACAAGAAAAAGTATGAAATTGTTTTAGTAACCAAAGAGGTTGAGGATGCGGTCAATAAATCGGGTTATGGCCAATACTTAAAACTCTTCAAGCAACAACGATTTCATTTACTAATTCAAAAGATTCAAAGCATTTTTCATTATTTAGAACCCCAAATAGAACTCATGGAAAGGAAAAATGAAAATGATACTTTGCGATATATGGACCATTTTATTATAAACAATTTTCAAAGTTTCGCAAAAAACCAAAACAAGATATCAAAAGAACTTAATGATTGTTCTACCAATAAAAAGGTAAGACTTATTAGTGAACTGCAGTGGTTAGGCTTTTCATTGTTTGATCAAATCTTGAGAATCAGGCGGCATTCCACATTTAAAAACCAGGAGCCTCATTCTACTCGAGTTGCCATTCCTCTAAAGCAATCTTTGCAAGGCATTTTTCTTTATAATCTTCTTAATTGTCATGCGTTAACGCAATTTGTGGAAGAAAGGTTAGAAAAAGAAAAAGATTACGAAATTTTTAAAAGGTTATCTGGAATCCTTAATAATAATATCGAAGAAATGAGGAGGAATTTAAGAGAAGAAAAATGCGTTATCATTCCAATAGATCATAGTTTTTTTTGTGGGTTTATGGAAGTCTTTGATTGGGTGTATTTTGAATTCCAAAATAGTAAGAATTATAATTTAACTCTTTCATTTAATGAGAACGTCTATATTTATATAGTATTAAATGAAATATTTACTAACGTAATGAAATTTTGGAATCAAAATTTTGCGATTCAACTTAATGTACAAGAGGAAGACAATGCCTACAGACTTTTGATACTAACATCAGAAACTATAATCGGAGACGATGTTTATGATGTTTATAATTGGTTAAAAAATGGAAATAAACGAATAAAAAAAATGTCGACCCCAAAGAACGGTATGGGATTAGGAATCATAAAGGATATGATGCAAAGAATCTCTGGTGATTCAGAACATTATCTTTTTGAAGATGTAAAAAAAAAGAACTCAAAACTATTCCTAAACGTATTACTTTTTCCCAAACAACTAATAACCATCCTTTAAACTTTAAAATACATAAAGAGTATGCTAAATGAAGAATATTAGCTCATAAGCATTCTAATTCATAGCTCAGGTTTTGTTATCAATCAAGTCGATAACATTATACAAAAATATGCATTGGATTATTCGAAAGTACGCATATCAATTAATACCGTCAGAAACTATAAATATCTTTATTTGGAGTTGCTATGAAGAAGTTTAAGTTTTGTATCGTTGATGATCAAGGGCCAACAGCTCAGGGTTTTACAAGAATTCTAAACTTACTTAAGCGCCATAATTATTTAATCGATTATGGCAATTACAACTCAATTCAGATCTCTGACAATCAAGACATGGAAAGTGGATTTGGTTGGAATGAAGAAAAACAACAATCCATGGATTTCAGAGTATTCTCTTCAAAATTAAAGATTCGGCCGATCGTTCGGTCGGAAAACTTAGTATCTCAAAAGAATGGATTTACATTTTGTGAGGCGTTTGAAACCTTTTTTAATGAAGTAGATGTTTACGATTTTTATGTGTTTGATATCAACTTTGATGTGGGGGCAATGGATCCCACATCTTCCGAGAATCAATGTAAAGAAGCGTTAAAATACTCAGCTAAATCAGCGCCCCAAAAGACTGAGGCCGGAAGATATAGTTTTTTAGAACCTCTTTTAAAAATAAGCCGTCTCCAATCTCGGCCCATCTTTGTATATTCGGCTGCGCCAGAAACTCAACAGATACGTAGCTTTATTGATAGTTCAGCGTTTTATAAAAGTGTTTGTATTATGGAGATAGAATCGGGAAGTTACTCTCTTGATGCAGACAATCCTTTTTTTCAATTGGATAGTTATTTGCGAAATAAACAAAAAAAGTTACTTCATTATCAGAGCCCAGACTTCCTTGAGGAACTGATAGAAAGGGTTGAAAATGATTTAGATTGGGATAAGCCTGATATACCTGATTGTGACGAAAATGACCATTGGTCTCTTAAAACCCTTTTTCCGAGACAAATTAACAGTATTGAAGCTTGCAATGCAGTGTTAAATAGAAAGATGCCACATTACGGAAGGCTGTTATCCAAAATTGAAGAGCATAAAAAAGAAATCAGTATTATTTGCCAAGCTGACTGGCGAACGCTATGTGGAAAATTATTTAACCATCCACTTTCGCCAAATACTGAGAATAACAAGATTGATATAGTTAAAGACCTTGTTAATAGTCTTGATTTTAAAATAGAAAGTGGGCCAAAAAAAATAGAGGAGAAATACAGTCGGTTAACAGACTTGCCTGTATATGAAAAGAATGAGCTAAATAAGCTTCGGCTGTTCACAATAAAAAATGTTCAATTCATAGGTAGAGATAATGTGATACAATATTTTTCAGAAATTGAAGATAGAGACAATTGGTTACCTTGTTGGGAGGACTATGCACGAAATTTTGGCATTTACCCGATTGATATTGCTTATCTCAATCATATTGCACAATTAAATTCGAATCATTTTGAAAATATTAGTTGCCCTGAGGTAACGATTCAAAAAACGAAGAATGCAAGTGTGCTTGAAATGAAATGGCTTTATCCAAGCTTACCTGATAATGAAAATATTTTTGATGAAAATGGAAAACTATTCAAAAAAATGAACGCCGATAGAACTGGTGTGTTGAAGGATGAGGGCATATCGGATTTTTGCAACATTGTTTGCTGGCGCTACAAAGGAACGTTTCAATTTCAATCAGGTGGAAAGAGTCTAATTGTAGACGGAAACAAAGGCGTTAAAGCTATGGATACTAAATCAAAAAATTCAGAAACTTTTTACAGAGTAACCATTGAAAAACCCTGATATGGTGGTGTTAAAATGAAACAGATTTGTATTAGAGTTATAGATAGTTTGGATTCAAGAAGAGATTCTATCTGCAATGAAGTCCGCCCTTTCCAAAAAAACAGTAACGAGATCGGATATCAGCCTTCGGATGAGGCTGCTTGGAGTTTTTCCGACAGGAGTACTCCTAATTTATTCCTAATTCATTTAAATGATTTACGATCTAATGATGGAATTCCATGTTGTAAGAAATTGGAAGCTATTCTTTCAAATTTACCTGATGCATTGGTTGTTCTATATTCTGGCGGTGGATTGGAAGTTCTTGATTCTTATGGCGGTAGTAATTTGACTGTCAAGCAAGATCATTCGATCTGGAAATGTAATATTAAGGGATTTAAAAATTTTTGCATTCCACGATTCCCAATTAGTAATGCTTCAGATTTGTCTGTTCTGCAGGCATTGGAGAATTATTTGTCTACGGAAGACAAAGAACTATTCTTCGAAACTATTGAGGGAGTAAATAGCAATGACATTGATGTCTCTTTGCAGGCAATCGCTATACTCTGCCAGGGCGTTCTTTTCGCAAATAGCAATGACAAGGGGGAACCAGCAATAAACAAAGAAGATCCTGCATATGAGGTTTGTCAAGATGCGTTAACAAAAATGGGTATTTCAGAGTTTTGCACAATAGCAGATTTTGAAAGGATGAGATTACGTGCGTATAGATACAGACAATCTTTGCAAACGCCTTCGTGGTGGGCACAGGTCTTTGAAAATAAACCTATCCCAATTTCTTTAACAGGATTGGATGAAAAAACTACGATGGCAATTGACAAGCTTATAAACGAAGTGTTTTATGGTGATAAAATAAAATCTGATTCGGAATTAGTCAATATGGCCACAATTGCGGATCTTTTTTTGAAACTATATAAATATTTAAATCACTAAAAGAATACATATGAGTGTATCATGGCAGTCTAAGCGGTCTCAGATCAATCATGATTGGTTGAAATGTAAATACTTGAATAATCTTGATGCCTTTTTAGTTAGGATTGAACCGTCTCCATTGTTCGAAAACACGCCACCCATTTTAAGATTTTTGGAGATAGATTTTCCCCAATGGGAAGAAAAAAGAAATGACATATTAGATTTATTCCGCTCCTTTGGTGAAGAAATGTCACCTCATAGGCTATTTGAATCAACACCCTTGAAAATATATGATAGTGAAACAAGATGTTGGATAGGTGACATGATCCAGTTGTTATGGATTAATCGATATCCAATTCGTGAGTGGACTGAGGCTGGGTTAAAGGCATTTCAAAAGACAGATTACCAATATTGCCGACTTACAGAAGACATAGGTAAAACGAATGCATCTCCAAAAGACATTGCTATATTGAAAGCAGATTTTAAAAAATACAGAGATGCCTGTAAGAATTTAAGCGACCGGATTAGTATGCTCCATAATGAAAGAAGAGTAATTTAAAAAATGACTCAATCAACTTTTAAACTTCCGAAAATACTAGTTATTGATGATGTTTATGGTCAAAAGAGCCCAAATTGGGATAGAGAGAACTTTTGTTGTCGTTTGGGCATGAAAGATGTCACACCTGACCTTATCCCCCCCCAAAAAAATGTAGAAGGGTCTCCTGCTACTATTGCAAATGCTGTTTTCTGCAGTGGCCAAATTCTTAAAGACAAATCGATTGAAAATGATATAGCAGGTGTGTTGGACATTATTGCTTCTGGCTATAACTCCAATTCCTATTGGGCAATGATACTGCTTGACTTACATTTTAAAACCGGGCCAATTACTGATGGCGGATCAGCAAAAGGGAGAGAAACCGATAGAGATCCCAAGCAATACTTTGGGTTGAAGATTCTGGATGAAATAAAAAAAGTGTTCCCAATAATACCTGTAATAGTTATTTCAGGAATGGATCGGGCCGATATCGAAGAAGAATTGTCAGAAAAAGGCGCTTGTGGGTTTGTTGATCGAACCGAATTAAATAAAGACAAGTTGAGGGAATTCCTTTGGGAGAATGGGCTTCTTGAGGATTGTAAGATGATCGGCGCCTCATTACCTATGCTATTGTGTATGAGAGAAGTTCGGCGAGCTGTGAAAATAGGTAATAATAATATTCTTATCTTGGGTGAAACCGGAACCGGTAAGGAATTGATGGCAGAGTATGCACACCGAGTTTCACCTAAATCAGAAGGTCCCTTTAAAACACTGTTCACCCAGGGAGTTCCAGGAAATATTATTGAAGATACACTTTTTGGGCATGAAAAAGGAGCTTTTACTGGAGCGGACGTCGCCACAAACGGGATTGCGAGTGAAGCTGATGGCGGGACTCTTTTTATTGATGAATTTGGAGATATTCCTGCAGGTATTCAGGCAAAATTGTTAAGACTTTTAGATCCAACATTAAGGGAATGTACAAAAATAGGCGCTCATACATGGGAAAAACTTAACCTTCAGATTGTAATGGCAACAAACCGCATTGACATCATTGATGGAAAAGACTTTCGTAACGATTTGCTGGCGAGGACTGAGGCCAGAGTCATATTTGTCCCGCCACTAAGAGAAAGAACAAATGATATAGAAAAACTCTGTAGTTATTTTGTCACTAAATTTGAGGAAAGTATTGGAGCAGAACAACGAAATATTTCTGGGAAAGTTATCGAAGTTTTTAGGAGCTACCACTGGTCCAAAAACATCAGGGAACTTGAAAATATTATAAAAAAAGCAGTTGAAGATTATCCCAGTCTTCGGATATTGTCACTGGCACATATACCGGAGCATTTAAGAAAGTCCGTTATCGAGTCAAAATTAAACAAGGTAGACCCTGTTTTTGACTTTAGGAATGAGATAATTGGAGATAAAACACTTTCTGCGATGTTGAAAGAGATATCCAAATATAAATTCAGTACAAATCATGAAGAAATTTTTGGTCGGTTATCTGATATTCGAGAGGCCTTCGCTTTTTTCTTTGCATCATACATCAAGGCCGCCCTAACTTGTCCTGCTAATAAGAAATATTCAACCACTCATCCTGAAGGTGTTGCCAATTACACCATAGCCATGAAATGCATTACCGGGGAGGACATAGCTACTTCAAAAGCATATGATATAATAAAGAAATATCTACAGATTGATGATAACTCTTTAGAAGAAATTAAAAAGGACCCAGTATTAGGGCCTGCTTATGGAAAGGCTGTAGAAAGTAGACCGAAAAATAAGAAAAAATAAAAAGGCAAAAGAAAGTTAAGAATTCTTGGTAGCTTGAGAACGACATTTAAGTGGAATCCTGGATGCCTATACAGTAAAAGAAGGATTCATAAATAGGTGAAATTTCTTACAATGAAAAGGGCTTTGCGGTAATTGGGTGCCCTAGTCTCAGAGCAATTTAAAAACTTAAAAGAATATTATATTTGGAGAATGACATAAAAGAAAAGAAGCGACTAAGTGATAGGACTCAGTATGATTGATATTTATTATGTATATGAGGATAGGTGTTTTGCCATTGCGACAGCAAAGGTCTTGAGGAGCTTTCTGGCAAGAGAGGTTCGGCTAATTTCTCTCTCGGGGCCTTTTGATCTATCTCCAAAAGAGAATATTGTTTTGTTTATATGGTCTAAAAATTGTGGTTATACACAAATAAGAGATTTGGTGATTGAATTCGCTCGTGATAGAAAATTTGGTATTAAAAGAGAGATGGTACAGTATATTAATCTTAAGTCTAATATTGACCCTTTTCTTACTTATCTCGACAAAAGTAATGCTGTAGAGCTATCAAAAACGGAGTTTATTTTTGATTATCTTAAAAAATTAGAGAATGATAATAATATATTCTCGCCTATAGAAATTGACCAAAATGAAGAGTTATACTCTTTAATAGTAGGGAGTTATAATCACCCTATAGATATTGAGCGCTATAAGCGTTTTTTGTGCCATATTATAGGATTTATTTAATCATTGTACTGTAATCATTTTTATCCTATTCGACTATCAGGGCAAAATTTGATCAGTATAAATAGCAACTAAGGGCAAAATTTTGCGAACAGAGCTTCTTGATTGGTATTGTAGACTCAGGATCCTTGAACCGTTAATCAAAAAAAGTAGATGACTGGCAGCCTAAAACTGCCGATTTCAGAGATGAGCCTGAGTATTGGACAAAAAGATATGATATCGGGCGTTGGAAAAGAGATTTATAATTCATTTTGAGCTTGAACTGAGGGGTTTTAAAGAAGTGTTCAAAAAAAAGTTGGTTCAGAGTGTGAATAGGAAAGAGGCATTTCGTTGCAGAACTTATTTGCATACAAAAAAAACTTTGATTCATCACGTTAGGTCTAAAGCTGTAGATGAGGCTGAGGTGGTATGATTTAAAAAAGGTAGTTTAATCTCGAACTCCATTTTGCAGTGAAGGATTAAAATCGTGTTCCAATACTCTCGGCTCGATGAAAGGAAATAAAAAAGTGGATCAAAATAATGAATTAGCAATTGTTATTGACGATGACCAAGTCTATCTGAAATTAGCAAAAAGTATCCTTGAAGATGTCGGTTTTATTGTTGAAGCGACCTCCAATGCTGGAATGGCAAGAGAGTTTAATTATGTTAATAATTCACGTGGCGCTGCATTAATTGTTATGGATAACCGGCATGACATAACAGGTTCATATTGGAGAGAATTAATTATTCCTTTACGGCAAAAACATCCTGATGCGATCATCCTACTTGTTTCAGGCCTTTTAAATAACGAGCTTCAACATGATGTAAAAAAAGTTGGAGCCGATTGTAAAGTATTGCTTAAAAGTGATCCTTTCATACATTTTTTGCCTAAAGGCGAGGGTATTGCGTATGGGAGCCACGGCAAGTATTTGAAAAATTATGCAAGACAACTGCTTTTGAAAATTAGTAATCGCCGTGAATTACAGGCATTGATGTTGAAATGTGCTCAAGAATCCGTGACAAATATATTAAATTCAAAATTGGAAGAACTGATTGTAGAGGTTGATAATGATGAAAAACCAGGGACGTATAAGCTTGATGTTATAGCGGAAAAGTGTATCGAAAATACTTTTGTTCCTGAAATTCATTTTAAAAAAATAGTTATTTGTACAGAAGAAGCGGGTGTACATAATACTCTATACAATCGTATCCAAAATCCTGATTTCTTTATTTTTAGTGACCCTTTTGACGGTTCAACTATTTTTAAACAGTTTGCAGAAGAACTTATTTCTGAGCACCAAAGTAATAAACATTTGAAATTATATGAAATTGGTAGTGACTTTTTATTGAAAAACTGGAAGCCGAAATATGGTGATTATTCTTTAAACAGCCCTATGGTTTCAATTGTTTTATCAGAAAGACACAAAGTTGTTGGTGCGGTTCTCATCAACCTTTTTACCAGAGATGTTTTTCTGTCTATCGATCAGGCTAATTATCACTATCGAATGGAATTTACTGAAGGTACTGATTTTATAACCGAAAATATCTACTTGGCTATTAAAAATGGAAAGACCCTTGAAACGTGTAATAAACTGGAGAATGGAAATGGTGTTTGGAATGAAATGAAGTCAGAACAAATGAAAAGTTTTTCAATACTTAAAGAAGAAAAAAAACTTTTTTTATGTAATTTACCAAAAGAAGAAAGAAGTCTCCGCTTGAAACATGCTAAAAATTTTATCAAGCCGCTTTTTAATGATGAAATTTGGAAAAAGAGCCATGCCTATAGAATTAACCAACACAATTTTACTCCAGGACCAGGCCGAATCCTTTTTATAATCCATAATGATTCAAAAAAGGAATATGAAAAAGAATCTTTAGATGGGAACGTGTATAAAAATATATTGTCGGCAGGAGAAGTCTTGACCGAGTGGATAGGATGGTTTGCTTTTTTACGTCATGAAGAACACTTGGAAGCCTATTGTTTACGTGACACAACAGGAACAAAAGATCTGGCACCAGATAAATACAAGTCTGATGATCCTTCTACAATGTTACCACCAGAGTTGAACAGTATGTTTCGGGATGGCTATATTGATATTGGTATACTTCATAGTGCTTATGGGAGAAAAATGAGGCAATACAGAGATACAATTCTTGTATGCCATAAAAATGATAGACACTTGATAGACAAAACTGAATTCCTTGCGATCCCTCTCTTTCAACGGAGAAAACTATGATATTTACAATACCTAAAACAACAGAGCGATTCATTGAAGAATTTCCTTTTCTTAAACCTCCAGTAGAGAGTAACTGGGCTATAACTAAAGGGAATGTTGAGCCGTATAGAAAACAATATGTCATTATTGTTTTTGGTAAACGTAGTTTAACAAAAGGCGTTTTAACACCAGATGGTAAATTAAGAGTTTTCGGAATTTTGCAGCCTTTTTTGAACGGACTCCTCTCGAACTTAGATGCTGAAATTACAATTATATTTAGCGGGTATGAGAGTGAATCTATTGCTTTGGAAACATTTTTTAGAGCAACAATATCTGAATATAATTTAGATATATCCCAACTAAAAATTTTCCGAGAGAATGAGGCAAGAAATACGGAAGAAAATGCTAAAAAGACAGCTATTCTCTTAGGAGAACAAAAAATCATACCTAGCAAAATTTTTTTCTGCTCAACTGACTGGCATGTGATACGAATGTGGTGGAATTATTTTTTAGTAAAAGAAAAATCAGAAATTTGTAAATTCCAGGAAAAATTTCAAAATGTCATTATTGAGCCTCTTTTCGCACCATATAGCTACCGTGAAAAAAACCAAATGCGATGGATGCAGTGGAGAGCAATATTTCATGTTTATACTCATTTCCTGGCACCACTAGTCTCCTATCTTTTTGCGATAGGGGATGCAGAGGATTTTTGTTGTGTCGAAAAGTCTGGAAATGGAGTTAAAATTTTAGAAGAAGAGTTCCGATCAAGTGTCAAAGATCTATTTTTAAACGTGTTTATCGAATTGTTAAATTTAACACAAAATTCAATAAAACCGATTGATAAAGAAAATGAAAAAATATTGAAAAATTGGGTGAATAACTTAGAGTTTTTAGATAACTTAGCCGTGAATTTAGAAAACTGGACTGGGAAAAAAGTCCATGAAATTAATCTTTTTCGGGATACTAAGTATTTGAAATGGACCGCCTATGCTAAAGAGGTAAATAAAGTGATCAATGATATACGGTTTCCATCTGATCCCGATAAAATGAGTGATTGATAAGATGTAAACCGTATAAACCATATGGTTTATGTGAATATTGGGTTTTAGCGATTGCCAGTGTTATTTTGACACCAACCTAGTACCGAGAAATTGAAAAATATAGAGCGAGTGGATGGTTGGCTAACACAAAGCGGGTAATTATCCCTATGTGAAATTGGGATTTGAAGCAAATCAAGGATCGGTGACAGCGACAGTTGTTAATCAGTGTGCAATATTGACCCAGTGTTAGTGTTCTACCGAAATACTAATTTGAAAAAAATAATAGAGGTCTGGTTATGGAAGTTAAAATTATGATTGCTATGATTGCAGGGGCTACCTCGTTATTTGTCGCTGTTTTGAGCCTACTCGCAACGCTTATTAGTAGCCGATCATCTCGTAAAGCAACCGAAAATTTGGAAGGATTTAAACAATCTTTTTTAGAAAAAGAAAAAATGAGAGATATTGAAGACCATGAATTAGTTGCTGTATTAGAAGAATTAATGTGCGGTTTGAATAGTATTCAGAAAGTGAAAAATGATATTCTCGTTGTTTTAAATGCCTACGAAGATAATCTTTCAACTGAAGAAGCACTAACCCTAATAAAAAATGCAAGAGTAAATTTGTTTTCTTCATATGAAAATGGGTTTGGTAGACTGAATATAACAGAAAAACGATCTTATCACGCAGCTAAAAACTGTGCACTTAGTATTGAGACAATATTACTATCCGATTTAAAATCAAAGATATATGCTGGACAATTAGCCTATGAAACAAAAAATAAAGTGAAAGAATTAAGGGATGAATTGAGCGATCACCAAAACGTATTGAGAGATAATCGAACGGACCGAATAATGAGGCGAACATTAGGATTATCAAGCAGCGTGTAAAATTGTCCATAGAGCCTGTTTAAGTCTTACAATGTTTTTTGTTCGTATGAATCTGAGTCGTCTATAAAGCCCATAGGAAGACCATTTATTTGCTCAGAGCTATACCCATATCGGAAATGAATATTTTGCATGGTTTAAAAGCACTGAAAGCAAAAGTCGAATCAATTTTCTCAAACTATTGAGGGCCGGCCAGTTTAATGTTTTTCTTCATGGCCTTTGCTGGGTGCATGCAGAAAGAACCGTTCATAAACTGATTGGATTTACGAAAAAACATACTGAACTGCTGGAAAAAACCCGTTCGGATATATGGGATCTTTATCGTGCCCTTAAAGAATATCAGATTGATCCTGATGAGACAAAAAAACAAGATTTAGAAAATCAATTTGATGAATTGTTCACCCGCAAAAACAATTGGGCCGCTCTGGATCTTGCACTTAAAAGAATTTATCAAAACAAATCAGAGCTCTTATTGGTTTTAGATCGACCTGATATCCCACTGCATAACAATTTAAGTGAAAATGACATTAGAGAATATGTCAAAAGACGAAAAATCAGTGGGTCAACCCGAAGTGAGGCCGGCAAATTGTGTCGGGACAGTTTTACGAGCCTAAAAAAAGACCTGCCGAAAATTAGGAATATCATTTTGGGACTATTTGACCGATCGAATAAACCGCCGAAGAAAAATTCCTCCGCTATGGGAAATATTGGCTTTGAAAATGAGTGAAGAAAACACCTGACCCATTCATTTTCTAACCACCGACTTTCTGAGATCTTACGTAATTTTCCCCAGGCTTCATATACAGAATCTTCCAATCTATGGTTTCAAATTTTTAATACGTTTAAATATCAGAACTTTATAATGTTTATAGGAGAGCGGCATCCGGTTAAATAGTGTAAGTCCCTTTCTGTAAATTCATTTTTCATCAAAGACACAGGATATAGGATCCTGAGGTTGAAAATGCTGGGTCAAAACTTAAAATTCCTTTTTTTGTTTAACGCCAATCAAACTAAGAAGGAGTGAAGAAATGACCCAGCTTAAAGAGGATACAATAATTCGCACAGTTTTTGAAATAGTAAATTCAAATGGGATGGAAGGATTGGGGGAAGCCATCTCAATTCTCATTAATGAAGCCATGAAGGCTGAAAGATCTTCAGTTCTAAATGCTCTCCCTTGGGAACGAACTGAGAACAGGACAGGCCACGCCAACGGATTCAAGGATAAATTTGTTATATCAAAACTGGGTAAGCTTCATTTAAATATTCCTCAGGTTCGAGGGGATGTGGAATTTTATCCATCTGCCTTGGAAAAGGGTATCCGCAGTGAAAGAGCGTTGAAACTGGCCATCGCAGAAATGTATATCCAGGGAGTAAGCACCCGAAAAGTTACTTCAGTACTTAAGAAATTATGTGGGCTTGATATCAGCAGTGCCCAGGTAAGTAATGCCTCAAAAATGTTGGATGGCGAACTCGAAAAGTGGCGTAATCGGCCTATAGGAAGAATCCAATTCCTTCAGTTGGATGCCAGATATGAGAAGGTTCGTCAAGATGGCATGGTCCTATCCTGTGCGGTTTTGGTTGCCACCGGTGTCATGGACGATGGGAAAAGGACAGTGCTTGGGACCAGTGTGTCATTGAGTGAAGCTGAGATTCACTGGCGCACATTTCTATTAGACCTGAAAAAGAGGGGTCTACATGGAGTTGAGATGATAACCAGTGACGATCATAGTGGGTTAAAAGCTGCCCTGCGATCAGTTTTTCCAAGTGTCCCCTGGCAGCGCTGCCAGGTACATTTACAAAGGAATGCAGTTCCATATGTTCCGAAGATGGATATGCGGAAAAAAGTTTCAAATGATATCAGGAATATTTTCAACGCCCCCAACAGGATAGAAGCAGAAAGACTACTGGAATTGAGTATAGAGAAATACAAGGAGTCAGCCTCAAAACTATCAACATGGATGGAAACCAATATTCCTGAAGGATTTACGGTATTTTTTCTTCCGGAAAATCAGAGGAAGAAATTACGTTCCACCAATATGGTTGAAAGGTTAAATCGGGAAATCAAGCGTCGAACTCGTGTTGCCACACTTTTTCCTAATGAAGCATCACTTTTAAGGTTAGTGAGTGCCATACTATCAGAGACCAGTGAAGAATGGGAAACAGGCAAAAGGTACTTATCAAAGGGGATATCGGATTAGTAATCAGTCAAATACAATTTTCCTTTTGGCCCCCAAAAAACAAAACGGAGAGAAGGGATAAATCAAGAACAAAAATGGGAGGGACCCTTTAGGGAGGAACCGATTTTTTTCTTGAATTATGCCTGAACGCAGTTATAAATTTGGGGTGGCCGAAGGAAAGGAACCGTTAACCAAAATGTGGTAAATAAAAAGGAATTTGACTTAGCAATTTTACAGAAAAAAATTTGCGTTATCTCCGGTTAACTTTCTATAATAAGCAAAATGCATTGATGTATCACAATACATAGAGATGACTTACAAAGTAATCAGCTAATTTTCAATTTTCCACCACTTTACGACATAGCATTTTTATCTCAAGATAATTATACAATGGAGCTTTACACTGTTCCAAAAGATTGATATGCCTCATCATATAGTTCTGATAGCTGATCATACCTCAATAAGGAATCTTTCATGAATGAAGCGACTTTAGAAGCGAGGGTAAATGCGGAAATCAAAAAATACTTTCCGAAAATTGCTCGACTAAAAATAACACATCAAAAGTATTTAAACCTTAAGGTTGGGCATCATACTGATATTAAAACTGGTGGTATAGAACAAGCAAAAGTCACTGGACGTTTAGACGTTTTATTATCTTATGAAAATCAAAACCTTGCAATTCTTGAACTAAAAAACCCAGAATTAAAAATTACAGATGAAGATAGAGATCAGGGCTTATCATATGCAAAACTTTTAACACCGCAAGCTCCTTTAGTAATTGTATCCAATGGTAAAGACGTTGCCTTTTACCAAACCTATGATGGTAAGAATTGGGAATCACAGACAAAAGACGAAGAAGCAATACAAACACTTTTTTCTCATGCACTATCAAATGCTGCAACTGAAAGGGAAGAAGCGATTCGATTATTAATGGGAGCACAGCCGATAGTATGGAAATCTCTATTTCAGAAATATACAGAAGCAACCTTAAATCAACTGGTTGGAAAAATTGATCAATTTACAAAGCCGATATGCCAAGATTTTATCGTCAAAAGATCTGTTGTTTCTAAAATTTTGAAAAACATCTTTGATGGTGAGATTTTGTTAGCACTTATTGGACCACCCTTATCAGGAAAAACAAATGTTCTTTCCCAGTTATGTATGGATGCAGGATTAGAAAATTATATACCTATTTATATCGATGCTCAAAATACTAGTTATGGAATTTTTCAACATCTTGCGAATCAATTTACGAGAGAATTGTATATTCCGATACAACTATCTGAAATACGTCAATGGATTTTTCACAGCCTGCAATCAATTTCAAGCCATCTTATTATCGTTATAGATAATTGGACTTCTGATATCTCTGGAACATTGAAGGAAGACATTGACGAGCTAATTAATTTCTTAACCCCGAGCTTCCCTCTTACAATATTACTTTGCATGGATGATACAACGTATCAAGATACTAAAAATATTCCTGGAAGACCAACATACAGTGCCATAGGCGGGAACGCAAAACCAATTTCATTGAGTCCTCTAAATGACGATGAGTTCAAATCCGTATGCGAACTACTCTACAATAATTTTCTGGCAGGTTTTAATAATGGAGCTCATTTAAACTTGGATTTTAGAATCCCGAGATTTTTAAGATTAATCACAAGTATGATTAATCAGCCTAACAGCGACCCCATTTTACGGAAAGACAAAAAACAAATTAAAGTCATTCCCAGCATTACGAGCTTTCTGATTTTTGGGAGTTGGAGCCGATATATTTCACATAATGAGACTGAAGGTTTTTTTCAGGATCTTGCCAGGACATATCTTTTAGATAAACAGAATCGAATCAATGAACCTAAGCTCTGTATAATGTCTCACGGAAAAGGGCACATTATTCGAGAAACTGCAGAAAAGAATATTGGTTTTGAAAAACTTAAATCAATGCAAACACAAGGTCATATTGGTACAGTGAAAGGTCCTAATGGAAAAATTTTGATACTTCCAAAGGTTCCTGAATTTCTCGCAATGGCCGGATCATACGTTATTTCTGAAGAATGTATGTCCATATATGAAAATGACAATTTTGATGATGCGTATGTATTCCTCGTAAATGAGAGTGATAGCTTCCCTTATGGAGACTTAGTGGGAGCAAAGGCTATTTTAGATATATCCAATAAAAATTGGGATCTTGCCAATGATATCATCAATAAATTATTAAAAGATGAGCCTACAGAGGATCGACTTTCTGAGGGGAGTCGAGCCCTTGCCTATTTTGAGGACGTTGGAAATATAAATATAGAATTTGGGGAGGGAACCAACGAAACGGTAACAGGAAACATTCAACCTTGGAATATTTTATCTCAGATCTGCTCATATTTAATTCGATCAGGAAAAAATTCCGTGGATTCACAACTGATGATTCTGGCAACAGTAGGAACATATCATAGAACTTTACTCCGACCTCAGTCATCATCCATTGAACAAAATCTCGGTTTTCATGAACATGATATAGGTGATCATGGAAGTGTATTGTGCCATCAATCTGGAATAATTGAACCTATTACTTTTGCTATGCAATGCGGGTTTTATGAAATTCCAAAGGACATGTTGAGGTTGTGTCTTTTTGCTAAAGAAAATGACCTATTTTTTTTAGCTCATAGACTAAACATGGCAGCAGCATCTGTTCTAAGTTGCATTGAAAAAAATGTTGTAAAAGCTGCTTCAGAGGCACAGGAGATACTCAGGAATACAATATCTTCCACAAAAAAGTCTGTCAAAGTAGGAAGAAATGATCCATGCCCTTGTGGTAGCAACAAAAAATATAAAAAATGCTGTGGAAAATAAATAATTGCCTCAAAAACATGTTAACTTTTTTTACAAAGTTAACCAGTTTGCTTCGATGAATTCATTAGGCTAAATTTTAAACGGTGCGATGAAGACTTAGCAAATTACAATCGAGACAATATTCAACTCAACATATCAAACCCCAGAATTTTTTTAATCTACCTCAATAACCTCCAGCACCGGGCCTTGATTCTTTCCATCCGGCACTACAAAGTATTTTCGACTACATCTTGGACAATCAACACGAAATCCTTCCGAAACACCTTTTGACAAACCGGACCTGCCGAGAAGTGGGTCGGTTAGACCACAAACACATATCCATGCTGCATTATTGCCGGTTGCGATCCCTTTTCTGATTGAACCATCTTTAAGTTTTACTTCGATTACTTTTTGTTTCTGTGACATTTGAATAATCCTTATAAAATCTAAAAGCATTCTTGAATTAAAGCACAATTTATCTTCCAGTCATAGGAGAATCGTGTTCAAACAAAAACAGTAATCATACGATTTTTGAGTTTTGACAAAACGTTAGCTTAAGGAAGTGTATCTTATTTTATATCAATTAGTTAGATATTTTTTAAAACAGAAACTTTGGCATCAATGCGGTGTTTTTGATCGCATTTGTTGAATGCATTCATATTATTAATAATTTTTTATTGAATGGTTGCTTGACATAAAATATTTATATGCGCATACTCTCATTGATGATTGGGTTTTTATCGAAACTCTACATAAAGGGGGGTAAAAAATGAAAGTTGGCAAAATATTATCTGTAATTCGTGAAGATGCGGGGATAAATCAAAAACAACTAGCAGAAAAAATGGAAATAAGCACGAGCCGTGTATCACGGATTGAATCGGAAATCATACCTTTGGATGATAAAGAGTTGGATAAATATTTGAAAGCAGTATCCTCACCCAAAGCAAAGGACTTCTCTGATTATCTTAAACAAAAATGGAGTAAGACAATTAAGCCAGCTTTTTTTCATCCGAGCATTAAGCACCTACAACAGGCTGAAATGGGTCTGAATATGATTGACTCTTTGCAGAAAGAGATAGATTCAAACAGTGTGTTTTTCAGAGAACTTGAGATGCATGCAAACACTCTTAGAAGAGAAGTTGACTATCTATCATCCGTTGATCACACAATCGCTTGTATCGGTAGCATTGGCGTAGGTAAAACAACATCTATTTGTGGTTTTTCAAATTTAAAAGCTGACGGAAAACCAGTCTTACATACTGGTGGTGGTAGATCGACTGTATGTGAAGTTCAATTAAGGAAAGGCCCACAATATGGCATCTCTATAGAACCGCTTTCTGAAGATGAACTCTATAAATATATTTATGATTTTTGTGATTATCTTTTATCAATCTCAGCTAAAAAAAAAGATACTGAAAAATATATTGAAGCAGAAAATTTCAGCTTAAGTGTTGAGATTGAACGCTGCATAAGGAACATGGCAAAACTTGTTGTAAAACGTAAAAAAAATGAAACCGGGTATCAAAAAATTGATCTGGCTTTAGATTTACTGAATGAGTTGAAAAACAATGGGAATTTGGAAGATAGTAAACTCGGAGATGAGTTTAAAATTCAAGTTCTTTTGAGATTGAATATTGACAGCAGAAAAAAGATGGAGGTTTGGTATTCTGCTGATACTGATGGTGACCCTCATGTGTGGCTTCAGCAGAATTATTTTGCCATTAATCATGGCCGTCATTCAGATTTTGTAATCCCTAAAAAGATAACCATTAATATTCCTGAACCAGTTTTAGGTTATCAGAAATTAAATCTATCGATTGTTGATACAAAAGGTGTTGATGACACAGCAAAACGAGAGGATCTCGAATCTCATTTGGGTGATGAGCGAGCTTTAACAGTATGTTGTTCCAGGTTTCTTGATGCTCCTGACGAGACGACCAAAACTTTAGTAGAAAGGGCTATTGAGTCAGGCATTAAGGACAGGTTAAATGATGAAATAATAATCATGGTTTTACCTCGCAGTGATGAAGCGATTAGCGTCAACACTTTCGATGGAGCCCCGATTGAAGATGAAGAAGAAGGATATCAAATACGTGAAGATGACATAAGATCTGATTTAATGAAATATGATCTCCGAGAACTTAAAATCTGCTTTTATAATGAAAAAAAGGACGATTCGGATGGAATTAAAAATTTTATTATTCAACGAGTAGTAGCTATTCGTAAAAATCATGAACGCCGTATTGAAGACGTTTCCAGAACCGTTAAAAAAGTTAAGGAAAATGTCAATGATGCACAAGCTCAAGCCGCATACTCTGAAGTCCTAAAGACATTAACTGCCTGGATCAAGACTCATAAAGAAATCAGACCAATCGGCAAGGTACATACACGATTGACCGATACAATCCTCGATAAAGGGACCTACGCCTCAAGTGTTAGGGCATCCGTAAATAGGTATGGGAGTTGGTATAATTTAGATTACTATTATCAAATTGGATTTGGTACAAGATCTGAAACTGTCAGTACAATATTTAAAATGCTATCTGACCTGTATTCAAATATTGATACAATGGAAGCTCGTGAAGATTTGAACCCTGCCCACGAGTTTCTATATGAGCTTAAACTATATTGTAAATCAGAAGCTGAGGATTTGTATAAAAATATCCAGGCCATTGGAAAAGAGATTTTCCGAGAAAAACTTCAAAAAGGGGACGATCTGTGGAATGTGCTCCAAGACCGATGGGGTCAGGGACCAGGATATAAGGTAGAAATTTCTAAAACAACTGATAATTGGTTTGATGAAGAAGAACAACAAAAAGCCCATGAATTAATTCAAAAGAGCGTAGCAAAATCATGGGCAAACTTACTTACTAAAATTGAAGATCTGGCGAAAGGTATTTTTGAATAATACTGGGCCCTAAAACTTACTACCATGGAGGGTAAATGAATGGAATTTCACATAGGGATTAATGATAACTACGAATCAAATCTTTTCTTGCGGGCTTTGTGGTCTAATTTTAGGCAGCATTATGGAAAATTCGGATGGGAATTTATGCCACACAAGATAGGAAAAGAGAACCGCATTTCTTTTGGCTTTTCTAATATAGGTGAGGTTGGCATTTATTACAAAAAGAAAGGCTGTATTGATAGACTTTATTTTGACACAAGCGAAGATTCTGCCACAGTTGAGGGGATTATTGTTAAGAGTCTTGATCAGTATAAAAAACCAAATCAGAAAACTCTGAAATCTAGCGTAAATGGGCTACATGAGGGAGCTTGTTTTTTAGGAGCTAATTTCAGAATACATCCGGCAGGCGAAAAAAAAACAAACATTTATGTCACAGTTCATGGCTTTGATGACAACGACATACAAGTAGAGCATTCAAAAAAATTAAGGGAGCTTTTAAGTTTCCTTGCTGTCGAAACAAACTTGCCTTTCTGGGGTGAAATGAACCTATTTGAGGATTTAGTGGTAGATCAAACTGAAGAGCATTTCAATTCTGATTTAGAGTGGATCGATGGATTAAACCTTAATGATGAAGGTAGTTTCATTGTTTCAAAAAATGGAAAAGATTTTATCGACTTTATTTTAGACAATCATGAAAAAAAAGAAAATTATCGAAATTTTATAAAAGCCTGCGAACTATTTAACAGAGGACGCATCTTTGATGCCAAAACAAACGATTTGCATCTTAGCGACCCTGTAGAAATAGCATCCATTAATAGTGAAATTAGTAGCATTTTGTATATATCAGCTATAGAGTGCCTTGCGAGAATTAACAAAGAAAAAGAAAAAGCCTGTGACGCTTGTGGGCAAAAAATCTATTCAATTGCGAAAGGCGTTAACGATCTTATTGAAAAACACGGTGGCGTGGCCGTTAAAGAATATATTAAAAATTTTTATAGGAAACGTTCAAAGTTCTTACATGAAGGGTCTTTGTTTTCCGACTATAGTTATGGAGGAAGCTCTATCCCACTATTGGACCCGCAGTCGTCGAGCGGCTGTCATTACCAAACGTCCTATCCAAATATTAATCTTAGAGAGTTTACAAGCTTCACGATTCGTCAAATTTTAAGAAAAGAGAATATCAAATAAACTTTGCCTTTATACCGATAATTTAGAAAAAACTATGGAATCAATTTTACGTAGAAAATAGGAGCAAGATGAATCCTTTAACAGAGCAACAAGTTAATTCTTTAATCGCATCAATAAAAGGGCATCAAATAGTTACTGAGTCTTTAGCAGAGCGCCTGAGAACCCCTGAAATTATAGATTCTTTCGACAAATTTAATCACGAGTCTTGGTGTCTTTCCGTTGCTGGTGATTCTCTTGTACGACTGGGCCTTTTCATTGCTCAAAACTTTAATTTTGTCGAAACAATGGGCACAATTTCTGTCGCTCGTTACATATTTGAACTAAGCGTCTGGCTAAATCTATTCAAATTAGATACACGATACGGATTAGTTTATTATGCACAGTTGCTTGAAACGCAATATAAATATTGGAAAGATAATCGTGCACAAATTGACCGAGAAATAGAGTTGCTCCAATACTTCGAAAAGACTGAAAAAGATGCCCAAAATGATGTTTTCAATCGAATCAAGGAACTTTCTGACCCTGAGGAACAAAAGGCACTACTGGCCAATGCAAAAGGGGGGTCTGATATCATTGATAAACATGCTTCCCGTCAATTTTCAATCTATGTTGAACAGGCAAAAATCAACGGATATGGATTTCAAGCCCATCTTTTGGAGGAGAAACTACTACCTCAAATTGAAAAATCGATTGCTGATATAGATTCTGAAAAAGCTCTTTTCGACACAACAGTTCAGCAGGACATAAAAGACTTGATTCCTAAACGGTGGCAGTGGCGTCAAATGGCAGGTAAGGTTAATTTGACGGATGAATATGACTATATCTATGCTTTCAGTAGCAAATTACTGCATGCCACACCAGCGAGCATCACAACCGACCAGAAGAACCTTGAGCTTGTTGAACTTGTAATATTTTTGAAATATATAGATGTGAAGATTATGGATCTAATTGAATTAGCCAATGAATATGCCCCTGTATCCGCCTAACATTGTGAGCGTTATCACTGGTTAACTTTCTATAAGAAGTTAACCAGGTCATGTGGGTACCTCGAACGGTCCTCTCGTTTTCAAAAAGTCCTTATTGACAATTCATCGAAAAATTAGGATATAATTTCTAACTCTCAACCACTCATTCAAAGGTTGGATCTATGAAACATAACACTCATATTTATATTGCTCTAAAATCTGTTGAATTTTTGTATGATGGCCTTATCAATTTTCATAGTACCAGTGGCACTGAAATTAAAGGCAAAAAAAGAACTAATGCAAGGAAGAAAGGGAAAACTCTTCAACGGCTGCTAAATTACCACAAAGATGAGGCTGCAGAAGCTAGCTGGGCTCCGGACGACCTTTTGCAGGATTATTCTTTTCATATTTTCAAGTTATTCACTGCTGCTGAATTCACTGACTACCAGGACTTTGCAAAAGAAACCCATATTAAGAATTCAAAAGAATATTACCGGGCTTCTGGTGGAGGTGGTGGTATTTATAGAATTGAGCATTTGGCAAGAGTTATCCAGAACATGATTAAATTCAGGGATTACAATGATAATTTTTCTATGAAACAAATCATGTATATGTTCTTTTTGCTTTCTCATTATGTCGTTGATCTGCATGTTCCGATGCATTGTGATATCCGGGATGATACGCCATCATATGAGAAGCCAAGTGGCGGTGTCTACTATAAAGATTCCTGGCATGGTAAAATTGAAGGATATTGGGATGATGCCTGCACGCCTATCGCATTAGAAGAAGGCATTTTTGAACGTGAAAGAGCCCAGGATGAGACGGAACCTAATTTTTTATCAGATAAAGTCACCTTTGATCTTGGTAATAAAAATCACATTGCAGAAATAAAAACCTATAATTTAAAAACCAGAGATTTGATAGATTTTCTAAAAAACATCTGCATTGATTCCAAAGAATGCAATTTCACTTTTTTCCCAATAGGAACTACTGACAGCTTTGATAAAGTTATTCTTGAGTCCGAAACAAGAGAAATTTTTTCAAAAGCAATGGGAAACTTGATCTCTATTTGGGTGAGTATATGGCCGGATGATTGAAAGACGATCTAAAATCTATTCTTTTCAGGAATAGGCCGGTTTATATTGGCCGACCTACTGGTTAACTATTCTCTCAAAGTTAACCAGTTTAAAAATTGTAATAATAATATTCCATGAAACCTTGACAATAAAAATCTAATTAAATAGCTTAATTTAATTGGATTTCACTTCTACAATTTACATGAAAGAAGAAACTCTTTGTAAAATATGTATCACATTTTTTTAACATTGATGAATTTTAAAGGGGAAACATGTCAATTTCGAAAACAGATATAATAGACGCCATTAACTCAATAAAATTCAGATTTGAAAAGCAGCCAACTGAAATAGCTGATTTAGAATCCTTCGTCCCAATTGTTGATTTCAATAATCTTTCTGCATCGAATACACAAATAATTTATGGGCGGAATGGTACAGGCAAAACACACCTTTTGAAAGCTTTTTGCAGGTACTGTAAAAACAATTATACGAAAAACAAAATTTTACCCGTATATATTGATTTTAAAGAACTGCAGTTAGGTCCAGTACTACCTGAAATTGAAGTGCATGATCTTATCATAAGATTCTATAAGCTCTTTATTAGAAAGATTATTGAACATTTGAAAGTATTTTCTGATGAGGTAATTACCGTTTCTTTATTAGATAAAATTTTTAAAGGCGATAACCAGAAAAAGAAAAATGAAATCTCTATTAATTTCGATAAACTTGAATCATTGATCAATTTATCAGAGATTGAAGAACTTACTCAAGAATATGTTAGAGAAATTGAGGTTGGAAAGGAAGGCTCAAGTAAAATATCTGGACAAACCATTTTATCTGGCTCGGTTTCTTTAATTAAACAAAAAGCTGAGATGTCATCTAAAATTGACCTATCGGCAGAAGAATTAGAGAAGCAAAAAGAAACCTTATCAATAGTTTATAAGGGATTAGCTGTATTAGATTACAATCAGATTAGAAGCGAATTAGAAAATGTGATTGAAAAATGCGGTGCAAGAACAATAATTATATTGATTGACGAGTGGTCTTCCGTTAACCTTTCTATTCAGCCACTACTTGCAGAAATGATTCAAAAGACAATTGGCATTTCAAATAAAATTTTTCTTAAAATTGTTGCGCTCAAATTTTTTACAAATACAAGTTTAGCAATAGATTCTTCTCAAAGAATAGGATTACAAATAGGAATTGATTTGTCTCAGCTTGTTGATTTAGATCAATTGTTAAATATGACAGCAAATGAACAAGCGATGAAAGATTTTCTAACGTTAGTTGCATTTAATCACATCTGCCTTGAAATACCTCGTCTAAAAACTGTCAGAATCGACAAATTTGAATCTTTTTTATGCTCCCAAATATTTGAAAACGACAATGCCTATCATGAAATTATTAGAGCATCAGAAGGTAATCCTCGTGATTTTCTATCCATTCTTTCAAATTGCTGTAGCATCCTTACATTTAGACGCAAATCAAAAATTAATGAAAAAGATTCTATAAAAGTAGCAATGAATTTTTTCACTGAAAACAAAACGCCTGAAATTCAAAATAGTCAAGAAGCTAACTTGCTCTTCACCCAAATATTTCAAAGAGTCGTCCAAAACAAGCAAAAGCTTTTTTTGGTGAGTAGCAACGGGTCAATAATTGATGATAGATTAAGAGAACTCTGGCATTATAGATTTGTTCATATTGTTAGTGAGAACTATACTGTGCTTGATAAAAATGGCATGCCAAATGAGTATAAAGTATATTCGATGGATTACGGAAAACTACTCTCACTGAAAATCGACGCGAAAGGTGAAAAAGTCGTAAAGATTATGAATAATGCTGCTATGATAATTTCAGAGATTGCTGCTGACCGTATGACAGGCATTCTTGTTGAAATTTTGTTAGGTATAGTTCAGACTCCCCTAAAAAAATTTAGTGGAAAATTTCTTGTTTCACTCGAAGGAGAAGGAGTAGAGACCGCTAGTCTTAACAGTCCTGAATATCTTATTCAACATTGTGTGTTGGATGATCTTCTTTGATTTTTCAAATAGGGAAGAGTGCTATCAGGTCTGAAATTCAATGATTTGAAGCTGGGACGGATTTCTCAAAATCCATTATATAGTTAACTTTTAGATGAAAGTTAACTATAAATTTATTTTAATGCTAAAAACCGAAACTCAAATTATCAAGACTATTCAGTGTGAAAATCATCCTTTTAATTTCCATGGTTCACTCATTATTTCTAAATTCGATTGTTTTCTTTATCCTTTTTAATATCTTCATCGAAAATAAACTAAGCCGACAAGGTGACAAGCAATTGTTCCCTGGCACGGGTTATGGCCACATACCTTTCACATCTTTTTAAATCTGATGCATTTTCGATATCATTCATAGGATCTTTTATATCTCCACAGGCCAGGCAGATCGCCCTAAATTCAAGGCCCTTTATCCGCTGCATTGTTCCCATACGTATGCCAGGTTCATTTGCACCCGGATCAACCTCTCGGGGTTTGAGCCGAAATATTGTAAATCCAGTTTCGGTTAAACTTGTAACGATTTGCTCCTTGTATGGGGTAATGCAAATTTCGTGGTCCTTTAATCCATTGTCCTCAATTAGAATTTGAACCCATGATACGATTGCCTCACACTCATCTTTGATGGTTTTGCATTTCTCAATTAACGGATCTGGTCCTTTGAATACGGAGCGGTCACCTGTTATAGAGGCTGAACCACCGTCCAAATCATCAATTTCAATGCCTTTAAGGACACCGTGGCTATAGATTCTAATCTGTTCGCTTGTTCGGTAATTGATTTTCAGCCTTCTTGATCTTCCCCGAATCTGGATCCCAGCCCGACTCATGGGGATTTTGGTTCGATAGATTCTTTGGTGGCCGTCTCCAACCGTACAAAGCGGATCACTGAACCCTTCATCAACAGGAGCAATTGATTTTATCAATCGTAATGCTTCAAGACTGAAATCCTGTACTTCATCGACAAGGACATGTCTATAATTTCTAAAATTCCCCTGTTCAACAGCCAACCTTGCCTGGTGGACAACGCCTTCAAAGGTTAGTAAATTTCGTTTTTTCAGTTCTGTTTGAAACTCCTTTAATATGGGCCATATTGATTTTTTTTGTTTTCTAGAGAATCGAGGCCTTCCGGATCGGACTGTTGTAAGATAGTCATCTTCATTATAAACACCATTTGCATCGACAATGAGCTGATACTCTTTGATGATCTCATCAAAGGCGACAGGTATCTCACCGATTAACGACAATTGAATTTGTTTCCAGATGGCATCATAATCGGAATTATCAACTATTTTGCCTTTCCATCCGGAATGCCAGCAGATCGTTCTTGCAAGGGCATGAAGGTTGGTCACTTCAATCCTTTTTGCAGCCTCTTTATCCATTCGCTGGATATAATCATTCAACGTGATCGATAAATTTGTTGTAAATGTGGTAATCAAAATTTTATCATTCGGATCGCTTAGCTGATTGGCAAGATGCACAGCACGATGGAGCATTACAACGGTTTTTCCTGTCCCTGCAGAGCCATTTATATTCATTGGGCCTTTGGTCTGCCACTGGACAAGTTTTTTCTGGTAGGGATGTAGAAAAATTCTCCATTCCTCCAGCGAGGCCTCAAGAATTTCTTTCAGGTGCTCTTCTCCTTCAACAAGAACCAAGTCAAAACTTGCAGACTGCTTGATATTGGAAAAGTCGCCTGTTTCTTGCGGTGTGGCATCCTCTTTATCAGTTGACAGTCCAAGCATCTCATTTAAGGCTTCATCTACGGTCATGCCGGAGGCAATACCCGTGAGCACATCTTTGCAATCGTTGGGTAGATAGTCTATCAGGGCATCAAAAGCATCATCTGAATCAATGGCAAGTACCGCAGGGATTAATGGTTTAGGTACCCCTGCCGTGAACAAGTCATCTTCAGACAAATCGGTAAGAAAATAATTGTTTTCTTCCACCGGAGAAGGTTCTTGGACTTTGGCTTTGGATTCCATTTCTGCAATATCAAAGAGTTGAAAGACACCTGTTTTAGGGTGAACTTCAAATTTTTTATTCTTTGCCCAATCATAGGCTTTATCGTGCGCATCAATATGCACAAGCAAGTAGGTGTCCCCTTTATCCGGCGCAATAATGATAGCCCTATAGGCTGAAGGCAGATTTGCCCCCCTTACTTTATGGTCGGCCATTGTCTCCTTAAGTGAGTGGAGATGCAATGCCGGATCTGTCGGGTCTTTTTGGAAAATATCTATAAACTCAGCAACTTTTTTTTGAACCTTTGCCGGTAATTTATTAAAATACTTCAACACATTTTTATGCAGCATCAATTGAGCCATACTGAATAATCCTTATTTTAGTAGGTTTACAAACCATTCCATACCATTAATCTCCAGATCGTCCGGAACAACGACCTTCCACCCATCGCTCTGCCATTTTTCGCTAAAATCCACTTGCTCCCCAGCGAGAATAGCAATCGGAGGATTTAAATCAGGCCAAGCAAGTTCTGCAAAGGCATCCTGATCTACCGCATCATTATAGTATTCCACCTCCGGAACCTTGGTCTCTTCTTCGACAAGGGTCTCAACAAGGGGATAGAATGTTGATATGGTATTGTCCATGACATCCTTCCATTCCTCGGAAAGTTCTTTTTTATCCTCTATGGTAAAATCAGGTGCAGAACCGTTCTCAGCTTCGGTTGTTGTCCAGAATTTAAAATTTTCACGAAATTGATAAAAATTCAGACAGGCAAGAAATCTTCTCCAACGTTCGTTAAAGTCGCTGCCGTTTATTTCTGATTCAGTATCTCCAAGATGGGCAAGGGTTACAAATTTATTGGCTTTACGCAACAACACATCATCGACTGAGGAAAAGGTAATGATATCCTGAGTTAGCGAGAGCTTCTCAAAAAACACATGCTTTCCCGATTCTGAACTCTTTATTGTTTTGAGCCCTTTTCCGGTTTGCCATGAGCCGATTGAGTCCATAAGATCTGCATATGTATACTTTTCGCCCTGTGCTTCTTTAGAAAGGATGAGTGTGGTTATAAAATTAACCGTATCCTGCCATTCATTTTTATAAGGAACTTTTAAAAATGCCTTAATTTGTTCAAACCCATTGTACAAGATCCCCCAGGAATCATGCCCGGTAACATTTCGAGTCCTTTTTGCAGCGGTGTATTTATTTATGTACCCTGCTACGGCTTTGTGACAAACCATTAAGTGATATTTATTGCTCGCATTTAAGTCATCCCAGGTGATATTCCACACCCAAAACTTTTCGCTGTCCAAAATGGCTCTGCGTTTTCTCATATCATCGGCAAGCCTGTTATTCGGGTAGCAGTGGTATTCAAAGCCATCCGTAAAGACAGCAACTGGTTTGATGGATTCGTCATCGCAGGTCAACAGGAAATCCGGTTGGGAAGGGATCATGACACCCAGATGTTTTCCAAACTGGGGCTGCAATTCCAGTTCCCACAATCTTCCGAAAATCTGGAACCTGAATCCTTTGGCACCTTTTATGATGGTGGATTCCCATTTGCCGTCATTGTCCTCAACAAATTCTTCCAGGGATTCAACAAACTTCTTTTCCAGGACGCTGCCGAATAACGAATCCGGTTTGATATCTTCAAGTGTATCTTTAACAACCCTTTTTTTCCCAGCGTCCAGCAATTCTTCGAGCAGTCTGATACCTCTTTCCCTGCTGATTTTCTCCGACTTGTATTGCAGATGGTAGGTTCTCAGGCACCTGTAGCAGCCGTCTGTATCATCATCTTTTTGCTTAAGATTTCTGCATGAGCAGAGCTTAAGAGCATTCTTTGCCCTTTCCAGGATGTCCATTATTCCTTCTGCAAAGATGCCTGCTTCATTTTTTTCCTGAAACAAAGTTTTCAAAAAACCCGTACCGCCGGGAACCGCATCCATGACAACAAGGTAGTGTTTTGTCAGACCGGAATATTTATCCGGTAGAATGTGGGGCAAAACGATCAAATGAGCAGGGTCTCCCTCAAATCGCAATCTCAGACCCAGATAAATACAGGCAATCAGTGTATCAATATCTTCATCATCAATGATGGGAAGTAGGAGCCTTATTGCTTCTGATTTTAACTCCCTGTAAAGGAAAATTCTTTCCCACTCAAAAGGATTGAGGTGTGTATTCTGTTGGCGGTTTTTTTCATATTTTTTTCGGGCCTTACAACTCTTTCTGTGTTTGTAAGGCTCGAACCTGTCCTTTGAAACACCGGGAGGAACGATTACACCGCATTCTTTGCAAATAAAAAATCCATTTTCTGATAATTTCTGATCCGGTCCGATATTAATATCAAATCCCTGATCAATATAGCCGCCGTTAATTACTCTTAAAACAACTTCTGTTCGATATTCTATTCCAAAGGGCAAAGTATCTTCACCAACAGCGCCCTTGGATGCATCAAGGGTCAAATCAAATGAGGAAACCACGTTGTAAAAGGCCTGATCTCTTTCTTCATCCTTATCTCCTGACAGGCTTTCATAGTACTCCATGTAAGAAAGGGCCTGGGAATCTGAAAAATTGATAAAATCCTTTTGCTGGCCCTGATCAAAGATACTGTCGCTGTCGCCTTCATGGCCGCATTGCGGGCAATTGGGTGATGCGCCAGGTTCTTTAATCTTGTTTACGGGTGCCACAAATCCGCAGTTACCGCAAATCCCCCATTTTTCAGCCAAGGGCTGGTTAGGGTTGCCCATGGATATCTGCTGAATATCAAACTGCTTTTTATGTGTGTAGAATGTATTTCCAGGGGCCAGTTCCCTTATGGCAGAAGATGCTCCCCGGTATAGGTCAATGGGTTTGACTTCCAGGTCTTTCCTTTGGTGTTTATTGTATACAGCGCCGTAGAATCCAACCCCTCTTTCCGGAAAAGCATAGTTTGGAAGAAGCCCGTTCCCTGTCAGGATCTCCAGGGTGCTCAATCGGTTCATGCTGATTAAGCGTGCCTTTATAATCTTTAATTCCTGTTCAATTTCAAAGGCTTCCTCTTTTTCTTCGGGACTAAGTTTTGATTTTTGACTGGTTAATCTGTTTTTTGCATTTTCAAGGTCTCTGATGGTCCGGTCATAAAAGCCTGCCACCTTATGGATTTTCTGAACAATGAGTTCAGTATCTGCCTCGATATAAAATCGTTCCTTGGTATCTTCCTTGATAATCCCGTAGATGGACTCGAACCGTTTAAGGAAGTTGTTCTGAAGGAGCTTTTCATTGTCTGACACCCAGGTCATCGTTGAAAGAATAGAGCCATTGCTTTCTTTCATGTCACGGATGAATTGCCGACAGCTTCCCGGGATCACTGTTAGTACTTTGGTTTTTACCGCCGAATCAAAGCAGTACCCAAGATACTGCCTGGCAAGGACAGCGGAAGCATCAAGCCAGCATCCCGGCGGTTCTATTTTTCCCTTAATCATTTCCGAGGGGCGTGCATAGAAAAACAGATCGTGGGGCCTTTGATTGATGATGGAGATAATCAATGCGGTTCCGGTGGATCGACCCGCCCTTCCGATTCTTTGAAGGTAATTAGAGGTAGTGGGCGGAACCGAACAGAGCATCGTGCTGGAAAGATCTCCTATATCAATACCCATCTCAAGAGTAGAGGTGCATGTCAGAACATTTGGGTCATCCTGGTGAGAAGACATCTTAAAATCGTTTTCTATTTTTTCTCTTAATTCAGTGTCAAGGATACCAGTGTGTTCCTGGGCTACCACTCGCCTTAACGCACCTTTTTGATACCGGTCCTGGTAATATTTCTGGCGGGTATCAAACTCGGTTTTTTGATATACCCCCTTTTCAGCGTAATACTCCATACTGGGTGCATCTATAAAAAAGGCCGCTTCTTCAGGAGATTTAACAATAAATTTGTCTGTTTCACTGCAGACCAGTTTGACACAGTCTGAAGAAAGAACTGCAGCATTCTGGGATATGGCAAAAAACTCAGCCTTACTATCCTGATGGAGTTTGACAAACAACCCGGCGTCTTGGCCTGCATCCAGCAGTGCCTTTAACAGATCGATATAATCTGTATTATCAATGGATGGTTTTTCAAGTGCACGTGCTGTCCATAATAAATGCCAGGGATGACGCCCCCCGGTGCTCGGAGAAAGGACATTGATATGTTCTTTTTTATGGGCAGTCACCATCAGCTTGGGCCGGTATCTTATGGCAGACGGATAGGTTTCTCGTCCGGGAACAGCCTTGCCAAAGGGGTATTTCCCCCAAAAATTCTGCTTTGCATAGGAATCAAGATATGGGTGATAAACCGCTCCTGATTCTCGGCCTCTATGAAGGAACCCCAGAATCCAGAGCCTAAATTTGTCATCGGTCAGTTTGGTTAAAACAGGACTGATACCCTCAATTCGTGTCTTTAAATTTTCAATGGTCCTGTCAATGAACTTGTTGTCCCATCCTATACAGGCTGAACCGTTTTTCTCCATTGTTCTGCCATGGGAGAGCATGAAACCAAATTCACTCACCGCCTGCCATTTTAGCCGGGACTCAATATCCTTGTACAGATTTTGGGGGGCGAACTGAAGGCCTTTATTGTTTCGGTATTTTAGATAAGGAATATATTCACAAAGATCCGGCGGCATCAATGACGCCATGGCTTCCTTAATTGATCCTGGACGGCCCGGTAACTGCTGAGACCAATATTCAAAGAGCCTTTTTCCAGCATCTTTCAGCGGAAGACCTGCCGCCCCCGCTTCATTAATAACGTGCTGAAGTGCGGTTCGATAGGTAAAATGGTATGTTCGTGAAGAAAAATATCCCGCCCTGTGGGAAGCATCCTGAACACTGTCCGTAAAGGCAAGTAATTTGGGATCATTGTTCAATACCGAGCCGAACATTTCATCAATCACTACACTTGATAATGTGGCAGACTGGCAGCCTATAAAAAATATCCCCTCCTCGGACAAACATTTGGGACACCGTTGAGCCCCAACAACACCTCCATTATCCAGACGTTTTGTTTTGGCATCAACTTTAACTTTAAATAGCTGATCAGAGCCGGTTAAGGGGCAGTCGCCTTTACCTTTTCTTAAGACCAGGCTTTCTTTGCATAAATAAAACTCCTTCTTTTCCATACCCGGTAAAGCGGGTTGGTCTGGAGATGTAAACATGGCATCTTCTTTTGGGTCAAATGGGCTGATAACCCTCATGTACTGATCTTTGCGCCCCTTGTTTCCAAACCAGCCCCGATAGATGTTTCTGGGATCAGCGATCAACTGACTCCCCTCAACACCTTCTGCCTGAATCTGGGTGTCACTGCCCGGGTCAACCATGGAAATCCATCCGGCTTCCCCGCATTCACTGCAATGAAATGTAGGAAGGCTTTTGATGGTTTTGGACGGTTCATCCAGCCAGACAAAGGCCGGTTTTTCATGGACAAACCGACCAAGTCGCCTAAGTTCCCGGATCCAGAGCTGCACCTGGGTGGGGACCAATGGAAAGGGCTTCCCGCTTCTTTTCTCCATGGCATGGGAAACCAGGGCGCAGAATGAAGAGACAATGGTGCTTTTATCCTCATTCTTTTTTAAGGCGTTAATTTCAAAATCAGACTGGCTGATTTTCTTAACCAGAACCTTCCATTGGATGGGATCTTCCTGTTTTAGTTCAGCAGTTCTAAAGATTTCCAGCAAATCCTTGAAAAATTTGCTTCCCTTGAGCCAGTCCCCCAAGGCAAGCTTGAAATCGACAACATCTTTTGGATTTGTTTTATCACCGAAAAATTGCGGCCCCCCCCATGCTTCAGACTGCCGGATGGCATAGGACAAAGAGTCTTCATCTTCTTTTGTCCAGCATTTTGATACATCAGGCACATTGATTGAAATAAGTTCTGATTTTACAATATCCTCAACTTCAAGCCGTTCCTCTCCGATAACCGCTTCCGCCTGGATATCTTCTTCAAACAAGACTTTTGCAAACCCCGCCAGCTTGTCCTGCCCGGACTCCATTGCATCTGCAGAGCCGTCTGTAACTTTGACTCCCAAACCATCTTTATTTTCATCAAGGGTGGCACTGGTGCCGACCACACACAGTTCTCCCTTGGGAATTTCAAGTTTCTCTTTCAGACGCCGGATTAAACAGGCCACATCAGCTCCCTGGGCACCGTCATAGGTGTGCAGCTCATCCAGTACAAGATATTTTAAAATTCCCGGAGTATTGAACCGCCACAAATCCTGGTCCTGGGGCCTCATCAACAAAAAATCCAGCATCCTGTAGTTGGTTAGCAGGACATCCGGAGGATATTCCTGGAGCACCTTGTGATTGGATATTCCATGAAAGCTCTCTCCGTCTTTATCCATGGATTTGGTGCCGCTGTCCTTGCTTGCCCCTGGATCGGAAGGATCAAATCGGCCGGTGTAATTTCCGACCCTGATTCCGGCTGCTTTTAAGTCCGGGTCTTTTAAAACGGTTTCAGCAAATCTTTTTTCCTGGTCCGAAGCCAGGGCGTTCATAGGATAGAGGATAATGGCTTTAATACCGTTTTGCCCCTTTTTCTTTTCCCTCAGGCAATGATCCAAAATAGGATACAAGAAACATTCTGTCTTGCCGGACCCTGTGCCGGTAGTAACAATGGTTGACTGGGGCGCCTGGTTCCGGCTGGTCAGCCTTATCCAGGATTTGTACTGGTGGAGAAACGGGTTGAACGGAATGCCGATATCCAAGGGAATTTTAATATTTTCCGGTGCCGGTCTGAAAGGCCGTTTCAGCTGGAACCATGGGCCTTTAAACATCCCGTTTTCAGGATCATTTATGAATAGGCTAAAGGCCTTTTCAGCCTGCTTGTCCCTGAATGAAAAGGTGGCCTGAAGATAATATTCAACCTGTTTTCTGATATTTTGGGCAATATGAGCCGGAAGCATAGGTTATTCCATTATATTGAATTACACGGTTTTTAAATCTGCATATCTTCTTTTAAATTCATTGTATGCGATTTCATAATCTTTTTCCCTGTTCACCCCTTCAAATGGGGGATAGAAGGTTTTTGTGACGGGTTGAATGCCGTTGTCGATTTCCCAGGAAACGGTTAGGGGAGATTCTCCATCCCAGTTTTTTAGTGCCTCCCGGAATTGTGTGGCTCCAGGGTCTTTTCTTTTTGTATTGGGTATCTGCATTCCGTTTTGATCGTATTTATCTACTAATTCATAACTATTCAGTACCGGGAATTGAACACGATATATTGATAATAGATCATCTAAGCTGATGTCTAAAGCAAGCGCTACAAGTGAATCAATTTCTATGAGGGCTTGTCGTCTCGAGTATGCTGCTCTCAAAGGAGTTTTCGTATCCCATTTATTAATGCTTAACTGATCCCAAGTATGCTCAAAACCATTTTCCATTTTTATATTGGTTTTTGTCCATTCTTCTGTATTTATTGATTTGTTAGCTAAGGCAATCCACAATTCTTTATAGGCTTTAGTGATAGAAACCAAACGGAGGCCTCTATATAATATTGGTTTTTTATACTTTCCCTCTATGAAAGGAAACATAGAAACTGTGCTATGACTACAATGATCTTTACCAATTAATTTTACAAGGAAATCATAACAAATCGAAAATGTACAAGAGCTAAAAAGAGCCATTGTTTCTAAGTCTTTGAAAGCAATTGAAAAAATTGTGCTCAGATGCGTTACATCCTTAGGTATAATTGAACTGATCAAAGTTCTTTCAGTATTGACGTCAACCATTTCCCGGTTTGCATATCTGTAATATTCTGTTACGGGATGTTCACTTTCCATAAAAGTTGGGATAAAATTTATAAAAGTATCTATATTTTTGGGCTTATAAATAGTTCTGGGCAAAAAATCTTCATTACATATTGTTAAATCAATTTTATTATATGATCTATGCGAAACATAATTCGTCATAGGATTTTGAGCAAATGCTTGACCTGTATATATATGTGGGCCAGATAGTATCAATTCATTTTCAGTCGTAGGTTGAAATGAAGGGGATGATAATCGTTCGGTTATTCCATCACGTTGTGAATAAGCCTCATCAAACATTTTTGTTGCGAAATAATCCGTTTTACAATCTGATAGTTTCTTTGACACGTTAGCGAAACGATGTACAACATTCAACAATTGGACAGAATGGACCTGTAGGAGTGGTGCATGTTCTTGGTTTGAAGAACTGTCTTCAAGAAAATTTGAGAATAAATTTAACTCATCAGGTGTTATATTTACAACTCTAAGTTTATGAGGTCTCGTTTCCCATGAACCATTACTATTTTTAAACCCTGGTATTGGATCGTTGATCTGAGAATGATTGTGACACATTCCTACAGTGGATGGATGATATAGATTAAATATATTTTTAAAATTAATTTTTGTTTCCGAACCCTTAAAAATATTTATACTAAAAGTCCGTGTATTTCCGATATCTGAAAAAAGCTTCAATTGATTTGTAAATTGATAATGAGCTTTCAAATGTTTGTAGTACCAACCTCGAAACGCCCCTCCCTTTGAATCTCCATAGATACCCTCTGGATGTAAAATCCCCCCAACGCCAGTGGGTTTTAAGATTTCCCAGAATCTAACAAGAAAATTTTTATATAGGTTCGTTTGTATTCCCGTTAATAAATCATAAGATCTTTCTGAATCAAGGTATGAAATGGCTCCAATATTTAAGGTAAGTTCTTTTTTATATTGTTTCTTATTGTCTAATAATATCAAAAGTGATTCACGAACAGAATTAAACCGATGACTTTTTGCTCCTTCAACACCTAATTTGGGATCAAATTCGCATAAAATGCTTGAATCAGACCAAGATACTTTTAGCCATGGAGGATTCCCAATTACTAAATCAAATCCACAAATTTGGGGCACCGGGCCTATTATTTCGGTAAAATTTAATTCCCAGTGATGAAAATTTTGTTTTTCTGAAATCTCGTGTCCAACACCATACCAGGAAACAAGACCTGATAGTAATTCCGTATCAGGCACTTCTTCTTTTGCGGCATCAAACAAACCCTCAATATCAAAATCAAATACAGTGGACAGAAAACTCTGAAGATTTTCGCTTGGAGGTTCGTCACCAAGAAGAATTTTGGCAGCCTCAAGAAAACTTGTCCGCCGTGGCAGTTTTTCCGTTTGATCAAGGGACCAGAACCAGAGGGCACACCAGGTATCCATAATCAGTTTCAGTCGTTGAAAACTGCCGCTGGTGGCCTCAAGTTGCTGCTTGACTTCTTCTTGCTCTTTTAGTGAGGGGCCGTTTTCAATAGCCTCTTCAGAATCAGAATCAATCGGCCATACCGATGCTGTACAGGCCGTTTTTTTCAGGGCGGTTGCTCTTTTGTCTGAGTACTGAATCCAGTGATTATCAATGAGTTTTGATACCTCAATTGCCCTGGAGATATCTTCCTCATCCCATTTTGTTTTCACCTCCCTTGTGATCCATGCTTTGGCATCGTCGCAGGAAGCCAAGTCAAATCTTTTCATTAAGTTGTCTTTATGGGTGGGAACCATATCCTCATCAAAGACAAGAAAATGATAGATTTCGTTCTTTTTTCTTTTTTCACCGGGTTTCAACAGTCGAGGTACATCAGAATTATTTCCGAAGTGAAGACCTTTTTTGAGCTGGGCTTTTGTCCAGACACTTCGCCTGGCACCGATCAAACTGTTTCCGCATCTTAGTCTCAGCCCGAACCATGGGGTGCTGCCGGGCTTATAAATATCAGACTGACCGTTTTCTCCTTCTTTGATTAAAAGCCTGTGGATGCTGCCCAGCCACAGGGATAAAGCGCCCAATTCAACCGCTGTGGCATTGAGATCTACGCCATAAACATTCCGGGTGGCAATATAGTGCTGAACACGCCTTAGTTCATCCTGAAATCTGCCAGGTTCAATGCTTTGGTTTATCTCTTCCTGTTTTAGTTCCAGGTACTTTTTTGCCAACTGAAGAGTGGCTTCATTTAAAAACGCACCGCTGCCCATGGCGGGTTCACAGATTTTCAGATCAAGAATTTTATCGGCATCTTCTGGCCCATAATCTTTGAGCAACTCCCTTAAGGCTTCTTCAACCAGGCATTGGGTAAGAACTTCCGGGGTGTAGTAGGAAGCGCTTTGCTCCCGGTCAACACCTGACAAATGAAGGATAAAAGAACCTTTTGGATAGATCCTTGGTTTGTGATTGATCTGTTCTATTTCGTCTTTTTCAAATTCTTCCATTCTTGCGGCATCAACAAACCAGGTGGGTGTTTTTTTGTCCGTCAATTGCTTTTTGGCAGGTTTTACCTGGATCAGATCTTTGTCGGCAAACATCCCCTTGTAGGAGAGAAGGCCTTCATAAACAGCACCCAATTGGTTGATGCCAAGCTCTGCATAGTTGACTCTCCCGATCTCTTTGGTTCGCTCGCCTGTGCTCAACGACAATCGCTTGATGACCTGCTGGAGGCATAGGTTGGACAGAACGGCTTTATCAAGAAGGTATAAACTGTTCGGATCAAACAGGGTTGCTGTTAACGGAGATATGGAGAATGTGCCGGAGCTGTCAAAATCAAAATTCAAAGCTCCGTTTTGCAGATCTTCATTGTCAATGGGGTTAAACCCTTCATGGATAATTTTAAACAGTATTTTCAGGTGCTGATGGAAATAGGTCCCTCGTTCACTGGCAGGTGTCAGAGGGACATTCTCAAGATCCCGAAGGGTTTCCAGGCTGTATCCCATTTTATAGACATCATCATTGCTGGGCAGGATATCGAGTTCTCCCCCTCTGGCCTCTGCATAGAAACAAAATAACAACCTGTAGACAAAAATCAGGGACTCCCTTTTTAATACTTCAGCGGAAATGTCCCTGCTTCCGTCAGGGAACGGGCGTTCTTTGGTTCCCAGTCGTGTATAGGGCAGGTTTTTTTCCCTCCGGTACTGAACCCATTCATTGGCAAGCAATCCAATGGCTTCCCGGACAGCGACCTGAAGATTATCCGTAACCCCGTGTGCAAACTTGTGGCTCTGTTCTTCTATGGTATCGTGCAGGATATCGTCGGAGTCTCCGGCCGGGCACAGGGTTTGTTTTGACAGAAATGCCGCAAAATGATCAAAGGTTGCTTTTTCATTCCGACCAAATGCATCATCAAAGTCAAAGACCAGGTACCGGCCCTGGGCCCATGTATGCCTGTCCAGCAGCAGTGCCTGGCTTCCGGCTAAAAAAAGTATCCACCTGGGTGATTCTTCTACGGTGAATAACTTCCCAATCAATCTTTCCCAATCCCCTGAGCATAATGAGTTTTCAGAATCTGTCACCTGGCTTGTCGCTGGCATTGATGAAAGCGGGTCTTCACTGGGGAGACCGTCCGGCAGGCTGCTGTCCGGCAGACAAAAGCCGGTTTTACATATGGTAAGCCAGGGGGTGTTGTACCTTGTAACCCTTGCAATAGAGGGAACAATAGTTGCGCCACCCTCCACTGAAATATCCACAGATTTCCTGTCCGTATATCCAAGCGCCTCAAGCAGGTGTGCATGGAACCCTGTTAGATTGATTCGATTTTTTTGAGCAGGTTCATCCAAGGCAAGGTTTTTTGCTTTAAAATAGAGCTGGGACAATTGCCTTATTTTTGAAGGGATGGAAGCAGAACCCTGGTCTTTCCATTCAGCCACAAATTTTTTAATGTCCTTTGCAAAAAAAGAACTAAGGTAGTGAGAGCTGTAATATTCACCCACATTACTGATGCTGGTATCTAATGACATGAACCTTTATTCCTTTCCCTGGATAACCAATATTAATCTTGTTGAAGGTTCCTGGGTGGTGATGAACCGGTTATGAAGCCAGCTTTCCCTGTCTTTGACATACTCTTCAATTTCCTCAAGATCTTTTTTAAAACGCTTTGACTTCACCGAGTTCTCCCCGTGTTTTTCAATCAGGCTCAAGAGCAGTTCTTCTCTTTTTCTGCGCCAATTTTTCAGCCTTCTGGACTCTTTGCGTATGGGGCCCATGAGTGTTTTATCACGGCTTTTTTTAAGATTTCTTAAGTACGAGATGCTCTCGTCCACGGCTGAGTGAATCAGAAGCCTGGCCGCTTGAAGATTGGGGTCCAGCCCCTGGTTGTCCATATGTTCAAAATCTATTTCATCCAGCATATCGGACAATTCCTGACGCCGGACCTCGCCTCCCTGTAAAAATGAGATGGTATGTCCGTTGACGACCAATGGGTTTCCCGTCTTTGAGCTGACCTGGCCGATGAAGCAGAAACACAGTTCAGCCGTTTTTAATTTGCTTGAAATGATGATAGGGGCCTGCTCCCGTTCTATCTCCATCAATATCCGTTCTTTGATCCATAGTAAAGCCGGATGCTGTTCAGTGCATAATAGTTCCTGGGACCAATAGCCGGACATGCTTCGTGCCGCTTTGATAGCAAGATCTGCCTGTTTTACTTCATCTGTTAATCTGAATTGATCATTTTTTGGCCATGACTCAATGGGGATGGCGGTTGCCCCGAAAATAGCATCATTGGGGTCTTCCTGCTTGCCAAGTCGTCGTCTCAAGTCCCTGGGTGCCGGTAGGATCATTAAATTACCCGGTTCATCAATGGGAAGAAATCCTGCGTGGGGATGGGCTTCGGACAAATATTTATAGCCTTGAAGAAGAAACTCCTTATCGGAAAAGAGTCTGTACCGTTTGTTTGCCAAATGGTCCTCTGCTTCAGAATCTGTCTGCCCGTATCCGTCACTTTGGGGCTGCAGCTCCTCTTCCAGTGACAAGGATGCATCTTTAAGCATATTTTCAAGGAAATCTGCCTCAGAAAATCCATTGGGGTCCTGCGATGCAGGTGTATCCAGTACATTGATGTTGCCTGATAAAATACCTTGATCAGCGATATACTCTTCTTCCTGCTTTGAATCGTACAATTTAAGAACACTTTCCCCGGAACGCCTTAATGAATTAATCTCCTCTACTTTATCAATCAGCCGTTCAAAGATGGCCTTATCCCCTTTTAATATACCCTGATCCGTATCGACCATCAGATATCTCAATACTGGAGATTTATCTTGCCCCAGTCGGTCAATTCTTCCATTTCGCTGTATTAGAGTGATAATGGACCAGGGAAGATCAAAGTGAATAATATGATGACATTCATGATGGAGGTTGATCCCTTCTGATGCAACATCGGTGGCAACCAGCATTCTTATGGGGGCGGAACCGGTTGCAAATGCTTCGACTGTTTTCATCAGGTGGATATCTGGTGTTCCGCCGTGGATTACGGATACCGGCTGCTTCGCCTGGTCCTCAAATTTTTCGCTGTATTTTAATTTGAAATCAGACGCAATGGCAGATGCCAGGACCTCCTGGGTCTTTCTATACTCTGTAAATATCAAAATCCGCGGGCTCTTCTTCTTCCCGTACCACCCAATCTCTTTAAGCTGTTTTTTCAATACAGCATATCTGGATGAATTCTTAATCTTGAGTTCGGACAGACTGTCTGCAATGGTTTCAAGCTGACCGTATTCATATGAATCGGCACTCTCTGCTTCTAATTTTCCTATCCTGTTTTCAACGGTTTTTACACAGGCCTCCGGGCTGGATAAAAACATTTTATACAGCCCGTAGAGCAATAGGTGATTCTGGCGCTTTTTGTTCTCTGACTCCTGCCGATCTTTTAACAGGGCCGATCTTAAACCAGCCAATTCTTCAAAAACGATTTCTTCATCCGCTGTGGCAGGGATGGAGGTGTCTGATGAGGGAATAACAATACGGGGGGCAAGCATTTTCCCGGCCTCTCCCCTGATATCTTCTTTGAACCGCATTAAAAAGAAATTCTTAATATCATCGCTGTCATACTTTTTAAAGGCGGGATCCGGTATGGCGGAGGGGTCAAGCAAGGAGATCAGGCGGCCAAAGGTTTCCTTTTTCCCATTGTGCGGGGTGGCGGTTGTCAACAACATACTGTCAGTATGGCGGGATAGCAGCCGGGCCAGACGGTAGCTTTGATGTCGTTCCGGTACACTGGCACCTGCCACATTATGGGCCTCATCAATAATGACAACATCCCAGTGGGTGCTCTTTAAAAAGTGTTCATATCTTGCCACATTTTTTAATGTATCAATACTGATGATGATCCGTTGATATACTTCAAATGGATTTTTATTTGCCGGGATCTTTAGCCGCATTTTGGCTATCCCCACAGAGTCCATCCTGACAAGGGGGATATTGAACCGGTTCCATAACTCAGACTGAAACTGTGTGAGCATTGATTTTTTTGCCAAAACCAGTATTCGTGCAGCCCGCCCCCGGCGGATGAGTTCAGTAAGTATCATCCCGACCTGGATGGTTTTACCCAGGCCAACGGCATCTGCCAGCAGCAGCCTGGGCCGAAGCTGTCTTAAGGCATGTGTGACGGCTGAAAACTGGAAGTCCATTGGATTAAAGACTCCCAGGTCATCTAAATCCGGTTCCAAGCCGGTTGCAGGCATCTGTCGAAGCTGAGCCCCGATAAAAAGCTTTGAAAGCTTATATCCGTTTGAATCATCCTTAACGAGTTGAGTCTTCTTTGGATCAGCCGGAACTATTGTATCAAGTTGAGTTAAAAATATGCTCTGGTGTCCACGAACCAGGTCATCAATTCCCACACAATGGACTTCAAAATCATCTATGGAATACTTTGAAGCATCCACACGTGTTACAAGCCACTCCGCATCCCTGCAAACAATTCTGCTGCCTGGTGTGATGGGAGCCTTATTAGAGATCGTCATATTCCTCCGGATCAATGCACAAATCGGGTCGTTTGGCAAATTTAACGCAGGCATTCAGCACTTCGGCATCATCATCAAAACCAATGGGTGATTCCAAATCATTTTCATCATCGTCTGTTTCGATAAAGTATTGAATCATTCCCTTGCACCATGATTTTGCAGCCTCGGGGATAGTCTCCCAATCAAGGCAAACAGTATGAATGGAAGAAACAATAGCAGCAGCAAGATTTACATTAACGATTGAATTGTTTGCATATGCTTTTTCAATGCTGACAAAATATTGATCTGTTTTTTCCTTCATTTCATCAATGGAAAAACGGTCTGCGTTTTTAGAGCATTTCATTAAAATTTCAAACTCGTGATTCATTAATCCTTTAGGAAAAAGCTCAGACATGTTTCGCTCCTTTTCAGAAAGATATTTTGAAAAGCATCTGGAATGCTTGTTTTGAACTAAAATCATGTTGTTTGATTCAGTTTAATCATTTTCCGAAATTTAACCGTTTACATAACTTAAACTGAACACCTATTCACTATAAGGTGTCTATACCTTTATAAGGCCGAATACAAGTTCATATTAGCTTTTTAAAAAATTAATTCTGCATGAAAGTCGCTGCACTCGTGCATTTTTTAATCCGACCTATTAAATACCAATTTATATGGAACCGGATCTTTATGGCTAAGTGTCAAACAGTATTGAGTATTATTCCTATCAATGTTCTGGGACAACTTTCTGATTCTCAAGCATACATTGCTGATATCCCATGATTTAGTTTGATTGTTTTTCATAGGCATATTCTTCGAAAAAAATATTTTTTTTCGAAGAATATGCCGGCCCCCCTATAGGGGGACGGCTTCTCCGAAAAACAAATAAGAGTCTTTGGATATCATAGAGCCTTATATGGAGCATCAGGAATTATTCGAGAGCATCAAAAGTTATATATCAGAAAAACAAAACGATTGTGGATGATTACGAAATTTTTTTATGTCGACTAAAAACACACTATATGCATCTCAATAGACCAAATATGTGGATAGTTTCCGAGTTGGTCAAAAATAATTTTTGGTAAAACGAGTTGAGATCTTGGCACCATAATGGTGCCTAAAATCCTAAGGTTGATGGGTTGACAAAAACAGGTGTCGCCTTGCGAAAAAAGGTTGACAGTAACATGGGGAGTAACGAAAAAACGGGTTGACAGAAACACTTCTTTGGCTGTCAAAAAAGGTGCAAAAATACTATTCAAATTGTTTTGTGGTTCCTATATGAAATTAACTCTTGGTTGAAAAAATGTAGCAAAAAAAGGGGGTTGTGTGTTTGACAACCCGTGGGATCCTCATATATACTATAGTTGTTCGCTAAATTTGAAGCGTACACAAAAGATCTTCCCGATCTTATCAGGGACAAATGAATCCATATAAAACAGAGTTTTAATGTTTGATGAGAGTGTTTCTCATCA
>PIVQ01001520.1 GCA_003354055.1 Desulfobacteraceae bacterium
TGCTCACAGCGATCACACCCTTGCCCTGTTTTTGCCGTAATCTCTCCTTTGTTCTCCAGGCCGAGCATGCGTTTTGTTTCTGCAGACGGTGTGTCGTCAACCATGCAATTGGGACAGATTTTTCTAACAAGGCGCTGGGCAATGATACCGTTAAGAGCGGAGCTGATGATATGAGGCGCGATTCCCATGTCTATCAGACGGGTGATCGTTGCCACACAGCTGTTTGTGTGCAATGTACTAAGTACGGTATGTCCTGTCAGCGCGGCATGGAAAGCGACTTCTGCGGTTTCAGTATCCCTTATCTCCCCCAGCATGATGGTGTCAGGGTCCTGCCGTAATAATGTTCTCAGGACCACCGGAAAATTCAGTCCGATTTTTTCTTTGATCATGACCTGTTCGGCCATTTCCATATGGTATTCAACAGGATCCTCTATGGTTGTATAGTTTTTGTGAATGGTGGCAACTTTTTGAATCAGAGAATACAGGGAGCTTGTCTTGCCGCTTCCGGTGGGACCCGTCACAAGGATACACCCCTGGGGTTTTTGAATCAGGTGGCTGACAAGTTCTATCTGACGGTCAGTCATCCCAAGTTCATCAATGTCCTTGATGGATGAATTTCGGTCTAGAATTCTGAAGACCATCTTCTCTCCGGAGATAGTCGGTAATATTGACAGGCGCATATCCACAATTCTGTCTGGTGTTTTGACCGTTATCCTTCCGTCCTGAGGCCTTCTTTTTTCTGCGATATCCAATTGGGCAATTACTTTTATTCTGGATACGATTGCCGGGTGACAGGAGAGAGGCAGATGCTGTTTGTCAAAAAGAAGACCGTTGATTCGATATCGGACCATCACAAACCGGCTTTTTGCCTCAACATGGATATCAGAGGCCTCTTTGCTCAATGCGTCCAGGATCAGGGCGTTTACAATCCTGACGGGCGATGTCGTGTC
>PIVQ01000690.1 GCA_003354055.1 Desulfobacteraceae bacterium
CATTGCGCTTCTCGGGATTCCCTATGACGGTGCGGTTGAAGCCCGTTCCGGCGCGAGGCAGGGGCCAAGGCAGATCAGGGATTACTCAAGTATGATGCGTAAAATTCATCATGTCACACGGATAAATCCCTATGAACTATGCCGCGTGGGGGATGTCGGGGATGTGCCGTTTAAACAAATATTTGATGTGGAATCAAGTCATAGAGACATTGAAGGGTTTATTGAAAAACTTCACAAATCTTCGGTCATCCCGATAAGTGCAGGGGGGGACCACTCCATTACACTGCCGATAATGAGAGCCCTAGGAAAAGACAAACCCCTCGGTATGATTCATATTGATGCCCATACAGACTGTTGTGACGAGGAAATGAATTCCAAGTACAGCCATGGTACGCCATTTCGAAGAGCCGTTGAGGAGGGGGTGCTGGACCCCAAAAGAACCGTGCAGATCGGCATAAGGGGAGCTGCCAACTCCGACGAGTGCTGGGAATTCGGACCAAAACACGGGATTCGGATTATCTATATTGAAGAATTTTCGAAGCTGGGTGTTGAAAAGGTGATTCAGGAGGCAAGGAAAATTGTTGATAATGAAAGGACATACCTTTCTTTTGATATTGACGGTATTGATCCGGCATTTGCTCCTGGTACAGGAACACCTGAAATAGGAGGTATTTTACCCATCGAAGCTCAGAGATTGATTCGGGGACTGAGGGGATTGAATATCGTTGGCGCAGACCTTGTGGAAGTCTCACCGCCCTTTGACCCATCAGGTAACACCGCCCTGATTGCAGCTACGATAATGTATGAAATACTGTGTATCATAGCGGATGCAAAATATTCGTAGCCTCCCCGATATTGTAAACTCGGGGATGACGCTGCTAAGGATCGGCTCCAAAATTACTTGATCTTTTGTTTTTAAAATACCCAGTCTTTTTAGGGGTTTTGGAAACAATTTAGATCAAGTTATTTTGTAACGATTCCTAATGGAAAATTAAACATGTCCGGAACTGATCTTGGAAACGCAACAGATGAACCTACAACCCTTTGAATTAGTTTTTGATGATTCTATGCTTTACGGTGATGCATATGGCAGCGAATGCGGTACCATAGTTCTCCATGGTGCCGGCCAATCCTCACGGGAACGGTTTTCAAGAATGCGGGAAAGCCTGAATGCCAACGGTGTGCCGTCTGTATGCTTTGATTGTATCGGGCACGGTGAAACCGGCGGAGACATAAAAGCAACCAGCCTGCATGGAAGGACCGCGCAGGCTGCGGCTGTTATCCGGCACACCTGTACAGAACCTCTCACACTGATTGCTGCCAGTATGGGGGCCTATACTGCCATTAAGCTTGCCGAAATTTTTCCGGTGAAAAATATGGTATTGCTGGTACCTGCCGTCTATACGCCCCTTGCATACCAGCTCCCTTTTGGTCCGGAATTTTCGGCAGCCATCCGCGTACCCGGCAGTTGGCGGAAATCAGATGCCTTCAGTATTCTGGAAAGATTTAAAGGCAATCTTTTGATTGTCGCTGCCGAGAATGATAATGTCATCCCCGAGGAAGTCATAACGGGGATTCATGATTCGGCAAAACATGCCAAAACAAACCGAGTTCATACCGTACCGGCTTCGGGTCATAGATCTCTTTTCCCAACAGTTAAGGACTTTAACGTGACAATGAATATGATAGTTGAAATGGAAAGTGAAAAATGAAAAGAATGACAATAGCCGGATTTCCCCATCATGTTGTTCAAAGGGGGTTGAATGGCAGGCAAACCTTTCTGAGTGACGATGATTATGCCGTTTATCTCGAAATAATGGCGGAATGCTGCCTTCGTCACGGCGTCGATGTCTGGGCCTACTGCCTGATGCCGGACCATGCTCACCTGATTGCCGTTCCCGGAGAAAAGGACGCCTTAACCGGATGCCTGCGGGCGGCACACGGCCGGTATACAAAATACATTAACCATCGAACCGGCCGCAGGGGACAGTTCTGGCAGGGGAGATACGCATCTCATCTGCTGGATGAACAATACCTGATTGCCTGCGCGCGCTATATCGAGATAAATCCGGTCAAAAGAGATTACGTCGATCAACCGGAGGATTGGAAGTGGAGCAGCGCCAAGGCACATATCATGAAGCGTGATGATCCTTTAGTGCAGGCAGGGCCATTGCTGGAAAGAGTTGAAGTGGAATGGCAGGATTTCTTGGCCGAAACCAGACCGCCGGAGGAGGCGGATTTGTTTTATTCCCACGAGAAGACCGGACTTCCACTTGGCGGCAATGATTTCCTGGCCATGGTAGAAAAAAGACAATAATACAAATCAAGACGAAGCGGAACAGTTCAAGCACTTACACCCTAAGGTTGCTAATGTTCACCCCTCGGAGGTAATAAATGACTGATTTATTCAATGAAAAAGCAAAAGATTGGGATGCTGATGAGATGAGAAAGATGCTTTCATCAGCTGTTGGATCATCAATATTGGAACATGTCCCTTTGCATGATCAGATGCATGTGATGGATTTTGGTGCAGGAACGGGGTTGATTAGTTCTCAAGTCGTACCGTTTGTAAAAAGAATCGTTGCAGTGGATATATCGAGAGCGATGTTGAATGAGCTTATCTCCAAGCCGGAATTACAGGGTAAAGTGGAAATGGTTTGTCAGGATATTACGGAGAGGCCCATAGATGGAAAGTTTGACTTAATTATGAGTGCTATGGCAATGCATCACGTAAAAGATACATCTAAGCTCATTCAAACATTTGCTGACCATTTAAAGCCCGGAGCGTTGATTGCCTTAGCTGATCTGGACAAAGAGGATGGAAGTTTTCACGCAAAAGATACTGAAGGCGTCTTCCATTGTGGTTTTAAAAGGAATGAGTTGCAACTCATCCTGGAAAAACACGGATTCGGGATTATTCATTTTGTAACAACGCATACCATCAACAGAGAAGAAAAAGAGTTTCCCATATTTCTTGTAACAGCTCAATTAATCAGTTGATGGGTAAGGCGTGGCATCAAATTAAAATCGCCCGTGAAAAAGTGCCCCTCCTAAATGGATGGCTGTCCTTGGAAATGCCACGCCAACTACCTGGGCTGTTTATTTTTGATACTCCGCCTAATGTCCTGACATTTATTATAAGGAAAATGTCCTCAAGGTAGTGGACCAGAAGATGAAACCCACTCTGGAGCTTGGATTGGCAGCGCTTTCTCTGGCGGTGTGAAAAAATATAAAATAATGCTTGACGGAATGAATGTTCATTCTCTATTATCGTTTTCATTAAAGTATTCTTAATTTCACTACAGGAAACCATGGCTACACTTGAAGAAAAACGGATTGAAAAAACAGAACAGATTCTTAAAACATCTCTTAAATTGTTTACGGAAAACGGCTTTCACGCAACGCCAATGTCTTTAATTGCAAATACGGCAGGGGTCGGAGCAGGAACAATATATAGATATTTTAAAAATAAGGAAGATCTCATTAATGAGCTTTATGAGATGTCCAAAAAGAGAATGGCGGATTTTATTTTTTCGGAAATTGATCAAAAATTAACCACAAAGAGTAAACTTAAAACCGTATGGGTGAAAATGTTTGAGTTTATCCTGAAACAACAGCATGAGTTCCTGTTCCTTGAACAGTTTGCAAATACGCCTCTTATTAACTCTGAAACCAAAGAAGCCGTTGATAAATTTTTCTTACCGGTCAAAACGCTTGTAATCGATGCATGGGAAAACAATGAAATTATTGAGATTCAGGGGGAAATCATCTGGGCATTTCTTTCAGGGCCGATTATTTCCATGTCGAAAATGAATAGATCAGGAAAATTAAAACTTACCAAAAAAAATATTACAGATGCATTTGAGATTTTTTGGAAAGGGATAAAAGTGTAAAAA
>PIVQ01000691.1 GCA_003354055.1 Desulfobacteraceae bacterium
GTTTTTGTACTACAAAATTAATGAGTTTGAGGATTTTGCCTAATATTAAAAGCATGATCTATAGCAAATAACAAAAATACGTTCCGTTATGACCAGGAGTGCAGCACAACAACAAATCGATTCAAGACTGTACCGGTAGCATTATTTGCTGGTTCAACCCATGGTGCTGGAGGATCTTGAATCGGAATATAATTTTGAGAATCGCTCTAAGCATTGATTTTGGTGTCGTGAACCGGTATTGTGATGGTCTTTAAATATGTCCGGTTCACAGGGTGCCTTGCCATGAATCTGATAGCATTATGCTTGTACCAAAGACGGGGAATGGAAAATGGATCAGACATTCAAAGCCGGCACGGTCCAGTTTGATATAATCAACGGTGATATCGACGCCAATCTTGACACTGCCATAGGTTATCTTGATGAATTGGTTGCCCGGGGTGTGAGTCTTGGGGTGTTACCCGAACTCTTTTCCTGCGGATTTGACAATGAAAATATCAGAGCCCATGCCCGAAAGACCCCGGATATACTGGATCTCCTGTCTGCGTTCGCCCGGAAAAGAAAGATCGCCATTGCAGGAACCCTTCCACAGGCAGAGGGAACCTCTGTGTTCAACACCCTCTATTTTATCGACCGGGACGGCAGAATATTGGGGGGGTATCAAAAGCTTCATCTTTTTCGGCTCACCAATGAACATGAATATTATACCCAGGGAAACAGGGCTGTTGTCCTGAACACCGGTTTGGGCAGGGTGGGGTTGATGATCTGTTATGATTTAAGATTTCCCGAACTGGCCCGCAGCCTTTTTCTTGACGGGGCAAAAATTTTAATCGTATCTGCCCAGTGGCCGTGGCCTCGACGCCGTCACTGGCAGACCCTTATCCAGGCCAGGGCCATTGAAAATCAGGCCTATTGCATCTGCAGCAACCGCACAGGAACTGATGGTGAACTTCAGTTTCCCGGGTTGTCGGCAATTGTGGATCCATTGGGACAGGTACTGGCGGAAGCCGGGGCTGAGCCAGGAACAATTGCGGCAGACATTGACATGGGGTGTGTGGACAATTTTCGAAACACCATCCCCATAGCTGAAGACAGACGGAAGGACGTATATGGATAGAAAGTGTGTCTCCCTGGAAGAGATCCGGGAATTGGCAGCTCAATACCGGCAGCAGGGAAAGCAAATTGTATTTACAAACGGATGTTTTGATATTCTTCATGCAGGGCATGTAACCTATCTTTCCCGGGCAAAGGCCTGCGGAGATGTTCTGGTACTTGGACTGAATTCCGACATATCGGTCAAGGAAATTAAAGGGGACAAGCGGCCTGTGATTAACGAAGATCAAAGGGTCTGTGTGATGTCTGCCCTGGCTGTTGTGGATCATGTGGTTCTGTTTGATGAGCCGGATCCGGGACGCCTTATTGAGATTGTTGTACCACATGTGCTGGTCAAAGGGGCTGATTGGCCTGAAGATCAGATTATTGGTGGGGATTTTGTCAAGGCCAACCAGGGCAGGGTGGAACGGATTGCATTTGAAGAGGATATTTCCACCACCCGGATAATCGAACGAATTGGAAAGCGGTTCTATGGTGCATCCTGATCCCCCGCTATCTGCGCCCCTTGTTTTTGATCATCTGGAGAAATTGCCAGGCCTCATTCACGGGGTCTTTCCAAGAACCGGCGGGACCAGCAGCGCACCCTACGCGAGTTTGAATATAGGTTTGAATTGCGGAGATTTTCTTGAAATGGTTTTTGAAAATCGACGCCTGATGCTGGGGACTGCCGGGCTTTCAAAGGCTGTCTTTTTAAACCAGGTTCACGGCACGCATATCCAGGTACTTAAAAAGGGCATGGATGTAAGTGAATTTATCTGGAACCCGGAAACCTTCGACACTCCTTGCCCTATAACGGCAGATGGGGTGGTCACAGATATACCGGACCTGGGCTTGGTGATTCAGGTGGCGGATTGTCAGGCTGTTGTACTATATGATCCAGTCAACCGGGTGATTGCCAATGTCCATTCCGGATGGCGGGGCAGCGTGGCCAATATTCTTGCCCAATGCACAGGAATCATGGTCAATGAGTTTTCCTGCCTGCCTGAAAATATTCTGGCAGGGATTTCCCCGTCTCTCGGTCCTTGCTGTTCCGAGTTTGTTCACTACAGAACTGAAATTCCCGAGTCACTTTGGGCATACAAATTTCAGGATAGGCCTTGTTTCGATTTTTGGAAAATCTCCAGAGACCAGTTGCTTGAGCAGGGTTTGAAAGAAGATAACATCGAACAAATGGCAGTGTGTACGGTTTGCAATACAGACCGTTTTTTTTCCTACCGAGGGGAAAAAAATACCGGCAGATTCGGAGCCGTAATTGCAATGAAAAAATAAATTGTGAAATGTTACATATGGGCAGATTAAGTACTGATAAGTCAGCTCAGATTTTTTTACCCAGAAGGTCAAGGCGGCCGGTTGAGCGGCCAAATTGGATCCAGGGATACTGGATCAAATTGTTTCAGGATTAAAAGTAGCTTCACATCCGGACTTGATTCTGGGGCTGGACAAGCCCGATGACGCAGGGGTGTTCCGCATCAACCCCAGCACAGCTTTGGTGCAGACCCTGGATTTTCTGACCCCGGTAACGGACGATCCCTATGCTTTCGGGAGAATCGCAGCTGCAAATTCCCTGTCCGATGTCTATGCCATGGGCGGCAGGCCTGTTACCGTGATGAACATCGTCTGTTTTCCCGGGTGTGATCTGGAAACAGGCATTTTGGCCCGGATTCTGGAAGGGGGGCTTGAAAAGATCAATGAAGCCGGTGCGGTGTTGGTGGGGGGCATTCTGTGGATGATCCTGAAATCAAATACGGGCTTTCCGTCACCGGATTCGGCCTTGCCGGTCATCTGATGGAAATGGCAAAGGGATCAAAGAAAAAAGTTCAGCTTCACGCTGAAACGGTCAAGGTGCTGGACGGTGCTTTGGATTTTGCCGGTATGGGGTTGATACCGGCAGGAGCCCATAAAAATCGAAAGTTTTTTGAGCCTTTTGTTAGGATAGAGGCCGGGATAACCCCTGTCATAACAGACCTGATGTTTGATCCCCAGACCTCGGGCGGCCTGCTGATCAGCCTGGCACAGGAACAAACGATGGACTGCATGGCGCAACTTAGTGAAAAAGGAATATCAGCCGGGATCATCGGGAAGGTGAAGGAAGAGAGCCCAACCGGGTTTCTGGATATTATTTAAACCATTTTTTCACATTGACTTAGGCCAACGCATATGATATTTGCTCTCAAGATAATTGAAAATTTGAGAGCCAAAAGACCGATCGACAGAAAGGTTTAAGATGAAAAATGATAAAGGCAAGGCCTTTAGGGAAATAGGGTATTTTGCCAGCCTCGGCATGTCAGTGGCATTGTCAATTTTTATCGGCCTGGGCATCGGGATTTGGCTGGATAAAAAATTCGATACAGAACCTATCCTGTTGTTTGTGGGACTATTCTTCGGCATTGCAGCCGGGTTCAGCAACATAATCAGGGCAGGGCAAAAGGGCAGGAAGATGTAATGGCGGAACTTCAAAAACTTGTAAATTTTATTACACGGACCAATTGGCTGCTGTTTTTAGGCACAAGTCTGATTGCCCTGTGGATTGCTCCTCAGAAAGTATATCTGGGTGTTTTTCTGGGTGGTCTGATCGTGGCAATTAATTTTCAGTTGCTTAAAAAGACCGTTGTAAACAATCTTAGTTCTGCCCGGGTAATGGAAAAGGGTGGTTCCCTGGTGGGGAATCTCCTGGTAAAGTATTACATTCGATTTGCATTAAGCGGGGCGGCTATTTTCCTGCTTATATCAAACCATATTGTTCATCCGTTAGGACTTCTGGCGGGCCTTTCGGTTGTTGTTGCAA
>PIVQ01000692.1 GCA_003354055.1 Desulfobacteraceae bacterium
GGTGATCTCTATCCCTATTCCAAATTCTACCTGAGAAAAATCAAGGAGAGCACAGGGGTTTACTGGCGGAACCATTTTTCCACCATCGGTATCCTGGGCATGAACGAGGCCTGCATCAACTTCATGGGAGAAAACTACGGCATTGCCACCAGAGAAGGCCAAGAATTTGCCGTAAAAGTCATGGATCATATCCGCGCCAAGATCGAAGCACTTCAGGAGGAGACCGACGAGATCTTCAACCTGGAAGCAACCCCTGCCGAAGGCACCACATACAGATTTGCCAACCTGGACAAAAAGAAATTCAAAAACATTGTCTGCGCCAATGAAGAAGAGTTCAAGAACGGCAGTGATCCCTTTTACACAAACTCCACCCATCTGCCGGTCAACTATACCGACGATCTGTTCGAAGCCCTGGAACTTCAGGACGACCTTCAGACCAAATATACCGGTGGTACGGTCCAGCATCTGTTCCTGGGCGAGGAAGTGGAAGATATCGAAGTGGTCAAGCAGGTGGTGTCCAAGGTCTCCAACTCCTTTCGTCTGCCGTACTTTACCCTGACCCCCACATTCTCTGTCTGCCCCTCCCACGGGTATATCTCAGGCGAGCATGAAAAATGCGAAACCTGTGATTCAGAGACGGAAGTCTACTCCAGAGTTGTCGGGTATCTGAGACCTGTGGGCCAGTGGAACAACGGTAAACAGACCGAATTTTGCATGCGCAAGACCTACAACACTCACAGTGTTGCCTAAGGTTTTTGCCCATGAATATCGGCGGTTTTCAAAAGAATTCCCTGATTGATTTTCCAGGGGTGATTGCCTGCGTAGTCTTTACACCGGGCTGCAACTTCATCTGTCCCTACTGCCACAATCCGGATCTTGCTGCCGGCCCTGTAACAGGGGCCGGCAGTGATCCCGGAAGTAGTCAGGGTTCCTATACTGAAGAAGACATTATCTCCTTCCTGGAAAAACGTAAAGGGCTGATCCAGGGAGTTGCCATCACCGGCGGAGAACCCACCCTTCAAAAGGATCTGGTAGAGTTTATCAAACGTGTCAGGGAGATGGGATACAAGGTTAAGTTAGATTCAAACGGCACCCGTCCCAGGATCTTGGAAACACTTTTAGACCAGGGGCTTGTGGATTATCTGGCCATGGATATCAAAACGGATCTGGCCCATTATCCTTTGATCATGAAAAACAAGGATCAGGTAGACAGAATCAGGGAAAGCATCGGCCTGATCATGAAGAAGGCAAAAGAATACGAGTTCAGAACCACCTGTACCCGGCCCTTTATCACCCCTGACATCATGGCGCAGATCGCAAAAGAGATCACCGGCGCTTCCAAATACGTGCTTCAGAAATGCTCCAGAAATGTGGATATTCTGGACCCTGAATTTTTAAAAGATGACACGCATTTCTTCACGGACAAGGAGATGGCAGAGTTGAAATCCATGATTGCACCATTTGTCCGAAACGTCCGTATCAGATGAACACCGCTTAGGAATCGTTACAAAATAACTTGATCTAAATTGTTTCCAAAACCCCTTAAAAGACTGGGTATTTTGGAAACAAAAGATCAAGTAATTTCGGAGCCGATCCTTAGGAATATACTCAAAAAAAAGGGCGTCCTGTCGAGGACGCCCTTTTTTAGTTTGGAGAACCCTAATTCAGGATTTGGCAGATGCCGCAGGACGTAGTGCCAGGGAGACCTGTTCGGCAACCAGATAGACTCCCACGGCGCAGCATATGGAGTTGACCGGTGCGATTCCGGGTATATACCTTGCCGCCAGAACCCCGGCCAGCCAGGCAATAACAGCTGTGGGCCGGACGCTGGCAAACTGAGTGTCATCAAGTCTCCCATACCGGCCCTTTTTAACCAGAAAATAATCCGCAATGATGATGCCGCCGATTGAGGGCAGCATGGTATTGAGAAAGCTGAGCCATCCCACAAAGTTATTGTAGAGATACAGGGCCATTATGGTTCCCACAGCCCCGTTTACCAGCACCAGCAGTTTCTTGGGCAGGCGGGTGATATTGGAAAACCCTAAGCCCGAAGCATACAGGGCACTGTCGTTTGTGGTCCAGATGTTCAGCCCCAGAATGATCATTCCCCAGACGATCATCCCCTGTTTGAGCAGCACCTCGGAAATATCTGCCTGCTGATAAAAGGTAGCGCCGACAGCACCAAAGAGAAACATGAGGCTGTTGCCCAGAAAAAAAGCGATAACAGTAGTGGATACGGCGATTTTTGTATTCCTGGAAAACCGGGTAAAATCCGGAGTCAGCGTACCGCCGGAGATAAAAGAAGCCACACAGATCCCAATGGCCGTAAACAATCCCATTGGTTCGGCAGGGACCTTATCAAACCAGGCCTGGATCCCGCCGAACTCTTCAAATGCTGACCCCACGGAAACAAAGCCCAAAGCGGCAATGGCCGGAACGGCAAACAGGCTTAAGATGGTCAGGGCCCTTATACCGAACCAGGCGGTGGCCGTCATGATCATTCCGGACACACCGATAAGCACATTGATATCCCAGCCTGTGACCTTTTGCACGGGAAGGGCAAACATGGCCACCCCTACCCCGAACCATCCCACCTGGGTGATTCCCAGCAAAAAAGAGGGCAGGTACGATCCTTTTTCACCAAAGGAATACCGGGCCAGTAGATGTGTGGACAATCCCGTCCTTGCGGCAATGGCTGCAAGACATGCTGTATAGCATCCCAAGATCAGATTACCGGCCATAACAGCCGTTAAGAATTCAACAGCCGTCAGTCCAACCCCAAGCTTGCCGCCTGCCCACATGCTGGCGGAAAAAAAGGTAAACCCAAGCATCACCACCATCATGGGGATAAACCCGTTCTTATGGGTATCTTTCACATGATCCAGAGCAAAATCCGCATCTTCTTTTTTCATCTTATCTCTCTCTTAGGAATCGTTACAAAATAACTTGATCTAAGTTGTTGCCAAAACCCCTTAAAAGACTGGGTATTTTGAAAACAAAAGATCAAGTAATTTTGGAGCCGATCCTTATTTATTCAGAAAGCCTGAGATCCAGGCCAATTGGTCTTTGCATACCTTTCTTAGATCCGCAGCACCGAACCGCTCAGAATCCAGATCCGGACATCTTTCCGCCAGCAAATCTTTATAACTGACCCCAGTATCAGCCAGTGCGTTCACTTTGGTCCAGTAGTCCTGAAGATCTTCCAGGTACTCCGGTGTCCAGAAGGCTCTTGAACCTGCATCATAAATGGTACACCTTTGAATGGGAAAGCTGGGATCCTCATACTGGGAATCGATAAATTCAGGTGCCATCACGGCATCCCGCCGGAGCAAATCCGTGCCGGTAATCTTTATACGCAAAGGCGTTTGGGAAACCGGCACCGTAAAACATCCTTCCAGATAAACCAGGGTGGTCTTTTCATACCCCGGAAACTTCTGCCTGCACATGGCATCTGTGGCCTTTAAAATCTCTTCAGCCCTGGGACCGCCGATGGTAAAAAACACCACAGACCGAAGATTTGTTCCCTGCCGTTCCGCTTCCCCGACCAAAGCTCTCATTGCATATTCAAGGCTGGTCCCTGTGGCCACCACATCCCCAACCACAATGCTGGCCGTTTTAGGCATATAGACCTTTGCATATTCCCCTTCCACAATATGCCATTGTTCCGGGGACTCATCATCCCGGGCCCGCTGGGCCGAGATAAAGGAACTGCCATGATTATTCCATCCATAGGCATCGGCAAGGGCCTCCCGCAAGCCGAAGTTCAACCCCCCGCGAAGGATATTGAACACAATGGTTTCATCCTCCGTTAGACAGGTCAGACCGTTCTTGCCAAGATCCTTAAGCACATGAGAACAGGCATCGGCCAGGCGTCTGGTATAATCAATACCCATCA
>PIVQ01001521.1 GCA_003354055.1 Desulfobacteraceae bacterium
TGTCCGACAAGCGCACGCAAATTCGGCAGCCTCAAAGATAAAACTTCCGAAGTGTATAAAATTCTCAAAGGGCCAGGCGTACTTACCGTCCTGAAAAAAGATATGGGGACCTGGCCTGCCCTGTACTACAAAGGCGCAAGAAGGGAGGTGGTCTGATGAATAACGCAATGGCTTCGGCAGCAGGGGTATCCGACAGTATCGGATCCGCCACCATGCTCGTCTCTAACTATGTGTTTCCCAACGATCTCCATGTACACTGGTCCATGATGATCGTGCTTTATCCCTATATTACAGGGCTTGTGGACGGGGCATTTATCATTGCAGCCCTGTACTATCTCTTTAATGTGGAAAGTCTTAAACCTGTGGCTAGGTTCTCTCTACTCTTTGCCCTGGCATTTTTAAGCTGTGCCACGATTCCGCTGCTGCTTCATCTTGGACGGCCGGAACGGAATCTGAACATGCTGCTTACCCCAAGCCCCTCGTCTGCCATGGCAGGGTTCGGCTATATTTTTGCCGTGTCCATGGGGGTTTTGGTCTTTATCGTTCTCTTTGTATACCGGCCGGTGCTGGTGGAGTTGCGGGCCACCTCAAAGGGCTGGCTCCAGGTGCTCTACCGGGTAATTACCTTTGACAGTATTGATCTGTCCGAAGAGGCCATACGTCTGGACGGAAAGATTATAAAATTTTTGGTGGGCATCGGTATCCCCATTGCTGCCGTCCTTCACGGTTATGTGGGATTTATTTTTGGCGGGGTAAAGGCCAACCCAACCTGGTCCACACCGCTGATGCCGGTGATCTTCTTGTTTTCCGCCTGCGTATCGGGAATATCCGCCATTATTCTGGCCTATATTCTGATCAGAAAATTTACAGGGCGGTCCATTGACCATGAGTGCATTGTCACCATGGCCAAGACCCTTACCCTGTTTTTTATCCTGGCCTTTTCCTTTGA
>PIVQ01000087.1 GCA_003354055.1 Desulfobacteraceae bacterium
TGGCCTGAAGTCCGGGCAGACGACGCAATATCAGAACAAATGCTGCCAGAGGAAAAAGGCTGAGCATCAGGCCTGTGGCCACGGGTGACAGTTTTATCTTACCGGTAAGGGCTGCCAGGGCTGCACCGGCAAAAATAATTGCTACGGGAAGGATCAAATAGGGATCGGGCATGGGTATCTCAATTCAATCTGTGTTAAGGGGCCGAATCACGCCTTACGTACGTTTCCGCTCCCGGATTCTTTACTGATAAACCCGGTGTAAACCATCGGGCAACAGTTTTCAAGGTAATTCCTTTTTCAGAAAAAAAAAGGCCTGCACCGAATTTCTCCAGAGCAGGCCCTATTCATAATATTTATGAAGGATTAAATCTTCAATTTCTCAAGAAGCGCCTGTGAAGGGATCCCGTTTTCATCATACCCACGACGTTTGTAATAGGCCTTCTTCATCTTTTCAAGGGGCACCACTTTATTTTCGGGATCCGATTCCCGTCCCTTTACCAGAAGTCTCAGGGGAAGGGTATCATCCGAGGCATTAATACCCTCCCGCGTGTTCATGAGGCGTTCGAGCACATGGATCCGCTCCCCGGCCTTTAAGAACTCGCCTTTGGACATTTTTATGCCAGTAACCGCATTCCAAAGGCCAAGATAGAGGGAAACATCAATGAGCTGGATGGCAATGGCGGGCATATACTGCATCAGGGCTGCCAGCATAGGCTTGGGGGTAAACTTGGACATCGGGGGTTCCAGCAAAAAGGCAAACATGGTGAACTGACAGGTCTGAAGGGAGTTGATACAATTTCCTAAGTCTTCAAAGAACTTCACCCAGCTTGCCTTTCCGAATGTGGCAAACGGCTTGAGCAGCTCCAGGTAAATTTCCTGGGCCACCATATAGGCGGACAGATGGCAACCGCCCCGGTTGGCAACGGCATAGGAAAGCCCCTGGCCAAAAGAGCCTCTGGGATCATAGGCTGCCATTTCAAGGCCTTTGATATGAATGGCAAATTCGCGTCCCCTGTATTTTTCAGACAGATACCGGCTTCCCCTGGCCATTTCTCTTCCGAAGCCACGGCCGTAGGCCATGTCTTCCAGCGCCTGTTCAACCCCTTCCGGGGAGCCGAACTTGAGATTTGTTTCCACCAGGCCTTTTTCCGTAGCTTCCATCACCCATGCCAGGGTGCCGCCGGCCGAGATGGTATCCAGGCCCAGACGACCGCAAATCAGGTTCCACCGGGCAATAAGCTCAAGGTCAAAAATACCCAAGCTGGTGCCCAGAAGGCCGATGGTTTCATATTCAGGGGCCGCGAGGGTATCATTGCCGAACGTTCCCTTATGGCCGCAGCGGATAGTGCAGGGTTTACAGGTATGATGGGTGGTATCATGTTCCCGGGCCATGGTTTCCCCGAACACCCGTTCCGCTTTTTCATGACAGCCGTCTTGAAAATTGTTCACCGGCAGAAGTCCTGCCTCATTACACGGTTTGACATTGGCAGCCGTACCGAAGTTTCTGTAGTTTACAGAGCTTAAGGGATTGTCGTTGATATACCGGGTTCCGGTTTTTAAAAGCTTCTTGAATTTTACAGGATCTTTGGGTTTGATGCGGAATGCACCGCCCGTGGCCACAACCGCCTTAAGATTTTTAGATCCCATGACGGCACCGATGCCGCCCCGTCCAAGGAACCTGTGGCCGGAACCCAAATTGGCAAAACGTGCAAGGTTCTCACCGGCCGGCCCGATGATCAAAGATTTTGATTTCTTGTTGTCAAGAACGGCCTGGGCTTCGGCAATTTCTTTACCCCAGAGGTCTGCCGCAGATTTGAATTCCGCGCCCTGGTCCGTAATATCCAGATACATAGGTTCTTTGGATTTGCCTGTAATGATAAGCCCATCCCATCCTGCTGTTTTAAAGGCCATACCAAAGGGACCGCCGCAGGAAGAGGAAACCATGATATTGGTCAGGGGAGATTTGGTCAGGGCGGCAAACCTGCCTGAACAGGGGGCGGAGGTTCCCATGACCACCCCGGGCATGAATGCCAGAAAATTGTCCGGCCCCAGAGGATCTGATCCCGGTGTCATCCGGTCGTACAGGAGTTTCAGCCCCAGGCCTTTGGCCCCCAGATAAAGCCGTCTCATTTCATCATCAATAGTTGTTATCGTTACGCTTTGGTCGGTCAGATTCACTTCCAGTATTCGATTGCTACACCCTTCGATTCGTTCCATATTTACCCCATCCAAGTTGATATTTTTCGACCCAGGTTCCGACTTTACACAAAAATTAGCAAAAACTAAAGTATTTTATAATGACGTCAGAATTCAGGAAACTCTTGTCTTCATCAGTCAAATCCTTAATAATACAAAATAAGAATACCCACCCAAAAGGAGTGCGATGCGATTCCTTAAACCGACGAAATTGTTTATTTTATATACTTGTCTGCTATTGGGCCTTGGCACCGGTGTTTTCATTTTCACTGCCCATGCCGGGGAAAAAGTGGTGCTAGCCACCCTTGATTGGGAACCCTATATCGGCAGGAAACTCAAAGACCAGGGATATGTTGCCGTCGTGGTAAGAGAGGCGTTCAAACGGCACGGGATAGATGTGGAAATCCAGTTTCACCAATGGTCGCGGGTCATCGGCCTGGCCAAAAAAGGCCGGGTGGACGGGTATTTCCCCGAATATTATGCAGACAGTATCACGGCGTATGCCAGGTTTTCAGACCCGATTCCCGCAGGGCCTTTAGGCTTCTTCAAGCGGACGGATACGGATATTGACTTCACCACCCTTGAGGCACTTAAAGGATATCGTATCGGTATCGTAAAAGGCTATATCAACTCCCGGGAATTTGATATGGCAAACTATCTGGAAAAACATCCGGTGAAAGACGACTTAAGCAACCTGAAACTATTACTGGCCGGCCGGGTGGATCTGGTGGTGGCTGACAAGTATGTGGGGCATCATCTGGTCAATCTCCACATGCCGGATCAGCTGGCTGCCATAAAATTTTTACCTAAGATTCTTGAACAAAAAGATATCTTTGTATGTATTTCAACCAAAATTCAAAAAACCGATTATTTTCTAAATGCATTTAACAAGGGATTCCGGCAGATGAAGGCAGACCACACCCTTGACGCACTGCTGCCGGACGTCAACACGCGGGAGCCGCCGGCCAGAGACTAAGGAATCGTTACAAAATAACTTGATCTAAATTATTTCCAAAACCCCTTAAAAGACTGGGTATTTTGAAAACAAAAGATCAAGTAATTTTGGAGCCGATCCTAAGCTGTAGAAACCAGGCGGCGATCAAGGTCTCTCCCCTCAGGGCCTTCTCCCATATTAACAATATGAAACAGGAATAAAATGACTTCTCAACAAATCAAATCTGTTTTCAGCCTCATCATTACCCTTTCCTGTCTCTATTTTATCCGCGCCTCCTGGTTGCTGCCCTTTGTACTTCTTCCGATATGGTATCTTACTTTCCGCCCGTTAAACCGGCCTGAGATAATCATGTTCGTTATTGGCTCCCTGTTCATCATCGGGCAGAATTTTTCGGTACTGCGTGCCGGCGGATTTGCCTTTACCCAGCAGGATTTCCTCCTCATGCCCTATTATGAACCCTTTATGTGGGGATTTTATTATCTGAACATGAAACGATTCATCTCTGAAGACGATCCCGGCCCATCCCTCGGTATAAAGCCATTAATGGGACTGATCGTCACAGGATCCTGCTTTACCTTTTTTCCCGGCACCTCGGACCAGCTCCTGATCGCAACCTTTCTATCCACGACTCTGCTGTTAGTCTTCTTCCATACGCCCTATGATCTGTACTTTGGAACCTATGCCCTCGGGCTTGGATTTATCATTGAAATCTTCGGGATTTCATCCGGCCTATGGACCTATCCTGACCCGGATTTTCTGGGAATGCCGTTCTGGTTTGCCTTCATGTGGATCAGTGTGGGCATACTCGGACGCAGAGTACTGATACCGCTATCCAACTGTATTGATTCAGAGGTTATCCATGTTCGGACTTGAGATACAGATTGTCACCCTGATCCTCCTCACGACCCTGGTCCTCCTGATCACGGGAAAGATTCCCGTGGATAAAACCGCCATAGGGATCCTGGTCATGCTGGCCGTGACCGGAATTCTTACGCCTAAGGAGACCGTGGCGGGCTTTGCCAACCCTGCCGTGTTGACGGTGGGTGCCATGTTCCTGCTGAGCCGGGGATTGATAAGAACCGGTGCGGCAGGTTTTGTCACGGAACTGGTGCTGACTCTGTCCAAATCAAACAAGCGCTATGCCTTTGTTCTCATCCTTGTATCCGTGGGACTGGCATCGGCGTTTATCAACAATACCCCGGTGGTCGTGCTCTTTATCCCTATTGTCATGGGGTTGAGCTGCCAGTGTGATTTTTCTCCGTCCACCCTGCTCATCCCCATGTCCTATATATCTATCCTGGCCGGCACCTGCACCCTCATCGGCACCTCCACCAACCTAATTGTCAGTGATCTTGCCACGGTCTATGGATATTCACCCCTATCCATGTTTGAACTGGGAATCGTCGGAATCCCCATTGCCATCGCAGGGCTTACGGTACTCCTGATCTTTTCAGGACGGCTCATGCCCGGCAGGATCGGACCGGTGTGCGAAATAAATGAAGCCAGCGAAAAACGCTATCTTGCAGAACTCATCGTGCCGCCCGAAAGCCCCTTGATAGGAAGAACAGATATCATCGAACACGCAGAATCCGAACTCGGCCTTAACATTATCGAAGTCTTCAGGCGCAACACCATCCTGGATCCATCCAGAACGCAGCTTACGATCCGCCAGGATGATATCCTCCTGGCCAAAGGCTCTGCCGAAGATCTTGTCTCGTGCATGAATAAAAAGACGCTGGTTCCTGCCCATGGAGAAGAGGATCTGCGCCTGGGACCGGGCCTTAAAGACGATCTCATTATAGAGTTGGTAGTACCACCCGTGTCCAGCCTGCTCAGGGAGCCGTTATTGTCCACGGAACTGAATAACGATCCGGCTGTTCAGGTCATTGCCATCAGAAGCCGGCAGATTCATTACTCTTATCGGAAAATCCAGAATGTCCGGCTGAAAATAGGGGATATCATCCTGGTCCGCTGCCCCAGACATAAATTAGAAAAAATAAGAAAAAGCATGGATTTCATCATCATCGAAGATGTCCATCATGCCCTGATCGACAAGGAAAAGGCCAGGATGGCCGTTGGTATTTTCAGCGGGGTGGTTCTGGCTGCCACATTCGGCCTGGCAGATATCATGGTCTGTGCCATCGCCGGGGTTTTTCTCATGACCCTCACCCATTGCCTGAGCCTCAAAGATGCCTACCGGGCATTGGAACCCGACGTCCTGCTCCTCATCATTGCCACCATCGCTCTGGGAACCGCTATGGAAAAAACAGGGGCCACCGTCCTTTATGCCGGTCTGTTCCTGGACTTGTTTTCCGGCATGGGGCCTGAACTGGTTTTAACCGGGATAATCCTGCTGGCCAGCATTTCCACTCATATTCTCAGCAACAATGCCACCGCAGTGCTGCTGCTGCCCATTGCCGTATCCACGGCAGTATCCCTTGGCGTCAATCCCAAACCCTTTATCATGGGCATTTGCTTTGGCGCCAGTGCCTGCTTTGCCACCCCCATCGGCTACCAGACCAATCTCCTGGTCTACGGCCCGGGCGGCTACCGTTTCTCAGACTACCTGAAACTGGGCCTGCCCCTGAACATCCTTGTGGTGACCATGGCCTCCCTGCTCATCCCACTGGCCTGGCCGTTTTAGAAAAAAACATCACTCGCCCATGGCGAGCCGGTCATTCAGCTTATCAATGCATTTTACGATATTTTGGGCAATTTCCAGCGTCTCTCGCTTTTCTCGCTAAAGAATAATCCTCAAAATCTGCCGCAAAGGCTCAGCCTCCCAAAGCAATTGATCCCCAACGGGAAATACCGTGAGAAAATCTTTTCTTGACAACGCAATTTCGATAGTCTACTTTGCCGGTAGACTATATAGACTTAATCATAAACGTCAGTTAGACGGAGCCCTATGCAGATCTCTTATAAAACCGATTATGCACTTAAGGTGATTTTACACCTGTCAAACGATTATCCGGACAAAATGGAGCACATAAAAGATATTTCAAAAGCCCAGGATATCCCGAAAAAATTTTTAGAACAGGTCTTATTGCTTTTAAAAAAAGGCGGATTTGTCATGAGTAAGAAAGGTCCAAAAGGCGGCTACTTTTTAAAAAGACCGCCGGAACAAATCTCAATGGGCGATGTGATACGGTTTATCGATGGATCAGTATCTCCCATTTCCTGTATTGATAAAGGCAATGAAGAATCCTGTGATTTTGCACCGGCATGCGTATTCAGACCGGTTTTCTTAGATGTTGAAAACGCAATTTCACAAATTATTGACAATAAAAACTTTAAAGAGCTACTGGCAGAGCAAAAAAAGATGCAGGCAAATCAGGTTCTGAATTTTCAAATTTAATGGTCTTTAAGCAAAAAACACATGGATCTATACGATTCAAAAAAAGGAGTTAACACATGGAGTTAATGGTAAACGGCAAAATGTTTGATGCAAATCCCGATATTTCAGTAGTTGAACTGCTCTCGGCAAAAAACGTTGAATCCCCGGACATGGTATCTGTGGAGCTCAACGGGAAAATACTTGCCAGGGGAAAGTTTAATATCACAACCCTCCAGGAAAATGACCGGGTTGAATTTTTATATTTTATGGGAGGCGGAGAACAGACATGGAAAAATTACGATTCGACACATTAGCGCTTCATGGGACAGCCCATCGCAAAGACCATCACAACAGCCTCCGATTCCCGGTTTATGCTGGTGTGGCATTTGATTTTGAAACCGCAGAAGACATGGAAGATGCCTTCTGCCACCGCAAACCCTCCCATGCCTATTCACGAATCACCAATCCAAGTGTTGAATGTTTTGAACAAACCTTGAACCAGCTTGAAAACGGGCTTGGCGCCATTGCCCTTTCGTCAGGAATGGCGGCTATTACCAATGCACTTTTAGCTCTCTTAGATCAGGGAGACAATATCATTGCATCAAAATATCTTTTTGGAAACACCTGCTCTTTGTTGAAAGAGACCTTTAAAGGATATGGTATTGATGCAAGATTCGTGGATGTAAATAACCCGGCTAAACTGGAACAGGCCATTGATAAAAACACCCGGGTGATTTTTTGCGAAACCATAACCAATCCACAGATGAATGTTTCCGATTTTAGTGTCATTTCAAAAATCGCCCAAAAATATGACCTGGTTCTGATCGTAGACAATACCGTCACAACCCCTTATCTATTCGATGCAAAAGCCCACGGGGTTAATGTTGTTATCCACTCGACAACCAAATATATTTCCGGTGGAGCAACCAGTGTCGGAGGCGCTATCGTTGACCTTGAAAACTTTGACTGGTCCAAAATCCCGGCCCTTGGAAAGTACCATCATCTCAGTCACTTTTCATTTCTCGCCCGGCTTAGAAAAGAAGTCTATCGTAATTTTGGCTCATGCATGTCTCCGCAGGCTGCCAACTTCCAGATGCTGGGTCTTGAAACCCTTTCTCTCAGGGTTTCAAGAAGTTGTGAAAATGCCCTGGTGATTGCCCAATTTCTTGAATCTCAAAAAAATATCAGGGCTGTTTATTATCCGGGAATAGAATCTTCTGAATATTATCTTCTTGCAAAATCCCAGTTCAACCCGACCTGTAACGGGATTTTTGCACCAGGCGGCGTGCTCTCCTTTGAATGTGAAAATCAGGAAGCAGCATTCAGGGTTTTAAATCGTCTTAACCTGATCAAACGGGCCACAAATCTAAATGACAATAAGTCCCTGATAATACACCCGGCATCTACTATTTTTTCTGACTTTACCACAGAAGAAAAAAATAAAATGAGAGTTACCCAAGGCCTTATCCGGCTTTCTGTGGGGATAGAAAATATTGAGGACCTGTTGGAAGATATAAGGCAGGCTATTCGTTAGGAATCGTTACAAAATAACATGATCTAAATACCCTGAAGGGCAGAAACTTGTTTCCAAAACACCTTAAAAGACTGGGGATTTTGAAAATAAAAGATCAAGTAATTTTGGAGCCGATCCTTAAATGGTCTCATCAAATATGATATAATCTTAAAATAGACACCAATTGGGGGAGAATCAAATGGACTATACCGAAGACCAACTGGAAAGATATTCACGGCATATCATTCTCCAGGATGTAGGCGTGGAAGGGCAGATAAAAATATCCAAATCAAAGGTACTGGTTATCGGTGCCGGTGGACTGGGCTCGCCTGCTCTTTTATACCTTGCCGCGGCAGGGGTTGGTACACTGGGTATAGCAGATGGAGATGTAGTTGATTTAAGTAATCTTCAGCGCCAGGTCATCCATGCTACTCAAGATGTGAATACGCCCAAAATTCAATCCGCCAAACAAAAAATCAATAATCTTAACCCTGATGTAAACGTCATCACATATCCTGAGATGCTTACTGCGAAAAATATTACACAAATCATTGAACAATACGATTTTATCATAGATGGTACAGATAATTTCCCTGCAAAGTTCCTGGTCAATGATGCCTGTATTTTTACCGGCAAACCCTTTTCCCATGCAGGTATTCTTAAATTTTTCGGCCAGACCATCACCATTTTGCCCGGCAAATCCACCTGCTATCGCTGCATATTTCATGAACCGCCGCCACTGGATGCGGTGCCGTCCTGCGCCCAAGCCGGCGTAATTGGTGTTATCGCAGGTATCTTGGGCACCCTTCAGGCCAATGAAGCAATAAAGTTCATCCTTGAAAAGGGCAACCTGATTACCAACCGGCTTTTAACCTTTGATGCCCTTGAATCCAAATTCAGGGATCTTTCATTAGAGAGGAATCCGGACTGCCCTGTCTGTGGTAACAACCCTGTGATTACCGAGCTTATGGATTATGAACAAGCAGCCTGTAAAATAGGGCCGGAAAAATGAAGATTGTACAATCAATTTATGAGCAGATCATAAATCACGCAAACAAAGATCTGCCCAATGAAGCATGCGGATACCTTGCCGGGAAAAATAAAGAAGTCTCAATGGCCTTTCCCATCACAAATACAGATCAAAGCCATAAACACTTCTCATTTGATCCGGAAGAACAATTTGCAGCAATTAAAGAGATGAGAAAGCAGGATCTATCACCCATTGCTGTTTACCACAGTCATCCCCACACCCCTGCCAGGCCTTCAAAAGAAGATATCAGACTGGCCTACGATCCGAATATCAGCCATGTCATTATATCCCTGGCCGGAAATACACCTGTTATAAAATCGTTTAAAATCAAAAAAGGTGCTGACAACCATGATTCAACCCTTGATGCTCAAGTCGAATCAGAGGAGATAGAAGTCATATGAAATTTTATACAATCCCGGCAACCCTTGAACAAGAGATCGACAATTTTGCAAAATCCATAACAAGATTCAAAAAAGGTGATCTTCACCCAACAAAGTTCAGGGCTCTGCGAGTTCCCTTTGGTGTGTATGAACAGCGCACCAAAGATACATACATGATACGAATCAGGTTAACGGCAGGCGGAATTACCCCGGCCCAGCTTGAAGAGACTGCACGGATTGCCAAACAATATGCAAAACCTATTCTCCATATAACCACAAGACAGGAACTCCAAATACATGATGCTGCTTTAAAAGATTTGCCTCAAATCATGAGACGGCTTTATCACATCGGTCTTTCCAGTCGAGGCGGCGGAGGAAATACCGTTAGAAATATTATGGCATCACATGATTCCGGAGTAAATCCCAATGAATGCTATGATGTTACTGCCCATGCAGTTGCATTATCCTCATTACTTATCGGTCAGGATGACTCATGGAATTTCCCGAGAAAATTTAAAATATCTTTTTCCAGCTCAAAGACGGACACTGCACTTGCAGCATTCAACGATTTAGGATTTATCGCAGCAATCAAAGAAGGACAAAGGGGTTTCAAAGTATTTGTAGCCGGTGGTATGGGATGTCGGCCCAGAACCTCAAAAATATTGCACAAGTTCATCCCGGAAGACAGAGTTCATCAGGTTACACTTGCAGTAAAAAACCTTTATCTGCATCATGGAAATAGAAAGTCGAAAAACTCATCTCGGCTTAGATTTTTATTTGAAGAGCTGGGAAAAGTTCAATTTTTCAGGCTTTACCAGGAAGAATATGAAAAACTCAACGATATACCGGAGCTTGAACTCCTTCATGAGCAATATATTAATAAAAATGAATCCGGGAAAGACCTTCTCCCGCGATTTATCTCCCTGAACGCGTTTGATCTATGGAAAAACCGATTTGCAAGAGAGCAGAGCCAGAAAGAGCTTAAAAGTATTCTCATTCCTGTGGCATCCGGAGACCTGCACCATGACGATGCAATAAAACTGGCGCGTTTTTTAAAGCATTTCGGCGAGAATGTCATTCGGTTTACCATGACACAAAACATAACCTTGCGAAATATTCCCCTTGAATACCTGGGTAATGTGTTTGAACTGGTCAATGAAATGGACACAGAATCCCACCTGGGGCCGGCCTGTGCAAATATCACTATCTGTGCCGGTGCCGATACTTGCACAACAGGGGTTTGTCTTCCTAAAGGGGTTGTACCGGTCATTAAAAAATATCTTGCTGCCCAGAATATTTTTGAAAACCTGGAAAAAGAATTTAAAATTAATATTTCCGGCTGCCCTAATTCCTGTGGCCAGCACCATATTGGGGATATCGGCGTGTTTGGAAGAATTGCAAGAAACAATGGCAAGGCATTACCCGGCTATTGGATAACTGCCGGGGCAGACCGTAATCCGGATACCCGTTCATTTACCCGGAAGTGCGGATGGGTCCCTGCCAGGAACCTTCCTGAGGCGATCACACTGATTCTGCAACACTACATTTCAGTCAAGGATCAATATTCAAATTTTTTATCCTACTTTGATGGTATTGGCAAAGCTGAAATTAAAACCGTTTGCAAGCGATTTTCAAGCCTGGTTCCCAATTATGATGCTGACAAAAACTTCTATACGGACTGGGGTGCAACTTCCGAGTTTACCACAGCCTATATGGGCCATGGTGAATGCTCTGCAGGTATTTACGATATGATTGAAGTCGAGATGACAACCATTAAAACAACCATTGATAAACTGGATAATCCTGATTTCAAACACTTAAGAAAACAGCTTTTATGGGATATTGTTTTTTCAGGGGCTAATATGCTTCTCATCACAAGGGCGGTTGACCCTGAAAATGAAGCAGAAACATTCAATTGTTTTAAAGATCATTTCATCCATAACAATCTGGTGGATCAATGCTATGAATCCATTATCGATCAAGCGGCTGACCATAATTATAACCAACTATTGGAACACCGGCTTAAGGTCGTTGCGTTTGGCAAAACCATGATCAAACTTTATCACGCCATGAATAATTCCCTGCGGTTCCCCGGAGAAGAACTCATTAATGAATCAGGTGTCCAAAAACAAAAAAAGGATGAAAACCTGAAAACAGATGAAACTTTATTCAAGGATCTTCGTGGCGTCGCCTGTCCTATGAATTTTGTTAAAACCAAGGTGGAACTAGCCAAACTTACTTCCGGAGAACTCCTTGAAATACTGCTAGATGATGGTGAACCCATCGACAATGTGCCCAGATCTGTGCTTGGTGAAGGCCATGAAATTTTAAAACAGGAAAAATCAGACGGCTACTGGACTGTGGTAATTAAAAAGCAATAAATATTGTATGGAATCTTGCAGCTAAAGCTAAAATACTTTTTTGGGATCAGCAAAGTTAAGATTCCCGACGAGCACCAGCCTTTGTTATCAGCTCCTTAAGCCTTGCCCTGGACATATTGGGGCCTGCATCCACCACCCTTCCATTGATCACAATGGCGGGAAGCCCCATGACAACATATCGGTTGATCTCCTGTTGGTCCTGCACATGCTCAAGCCCAACCTCAAGCCCGGTTTCTTCAATCACAGCCATGAGTTCCTGCACCAGGTGATCGCAAGTGGGGCAGCCTGCCCCAAGAACTTTAATTTCAATCCCCTCTAAAGGCCATTCTTCAAGCTTTATTCCAATATGTAGTTTATATTCACGCAGCAATGCAGCTTCATATAGGTCTGTCACATTTGAAGGGATATAATTTTTTTGGGACAGGTTTTCAACCAGTAGCCTTGCGATTTCAGCATCCACAAGGCTACGAGCCGTCGTCATAATTTCATCCAAAGCAGACTTTAATCCCACAATTCCAGTCATGTGCTTGCCGATTCTGATCTGGGTAAGATCTTTCATTCTTTTACTCCAGGCAAAGTCTATTGTTAAAATAACAATATGTCGGTATGGGAAGGTGTTGTCAACAAAACCCTGACCGTCTTTCCAGACGATCAGGGTTTATTTTTCTTTCTACTGTTCTCGCTGATCGAGCGGTTCCCGCTGTTCTTGCTAAAGAATAATCCTCAAAATCCGCCGCAAAGGCTCAGCAGCTCCCCACAGCAATTGATCCCCGACTGAGAAAGCAGTCAAGAAATCATCACCAAGATTCATCTTACGAACCCGGCCGATGGGCACGGTCAGGGTACCTGTGACCTTGGCTGGGGTCAGTTCTTTAATAGTATCTTCCTTGGTATTCGGAACCACGCTTACCCAGTCGTTATTTCCCGCAAGTACACTGTTAATCTCATCCAGGGGAATATCCTGTTTCAGCTTGATGGTAAAGGCCTGGGAGTGACAGCGCATAGAGCTGATACGGACACATTGGCCGTCAATGGGTACGGGATTTGCGGAGCGGCCCAGAATCTTATTGGTCTCCACATAGCCCTTCCACTCTTCTCGGGTCTGGCCGTTGTCCATAGCCCTGTCGATCCAGGGAATCAGGCTGGCGCCAAGTGGTACGGCCCAGTTGTCCACTGGGAACCCGTCAGACCGGATCGTATCTGTTACCTTACGGTCCAGGTCCAGAATGGCAGAGGCAGGGTCGTCCAGAATCGGAGCGGCCTGGTCCCCCACATATCTCATCTGTGCCACAAGCTCGGACATGCTTTTGGCACCGGCGCCGGATGCGGCCTGGTAGGTCATGGAAGTCAGCCACTCCACCATGTCGTTTTCGAACAATCCGCCAAGGGCCATTAGCATCAGGGATACTGTGCAATTACCGCCGATATAATTTTTTACTCCCCTGGCAAGTCCCTCTTCAATAACTGTCAGGTTCACCGGATCCAGAACAATGATACTCTGGTCATCCATTCTCAGGGTAGAGGCCGCATCAATCCAATAGCCTTTCCAGTCGCGTTCCTCAAGTTGGGGACGGACCGCCTCGGTATAGGAACCGCCCTGGCAGGAAAGCACAATATCCATCTCCATAAGGGTATCGATATCATGGGCATCAATGAGGGCGGGTACATCCTTACCCACATCAGGTGCCTTCTGACCGGCCTGGGAGGTGGTAAAGAAGACCGGGGTAAACTTACTAAAATCATTTTCCGCCATCATTCTTTCCATTAGCACGGATCCAACCATGCCCCGCCAGCCGACCATACCTACTTTTTTCATTTTCCTTGCCTCCAGAACCAATAGGGATAATTTGAATTAAAACCTATTCTATACCTGTTTTTTTTTAAAGATTCCATAGGTTATTTGAAAAAACAGCGAGAGAAGCGAGAAGAGGGAGTGCGTCTCGATTCGAGTTCTTCTTGCTAACTGATAAAGCCCCTGGCCATGGCAGTTGCCTGATCCTGAAATATTGCCATAGCCGTTTTCATGAATCTAAATCCGAGTTTCTCATAAAACCCCTCCTTACCCGGATTTGAATACAGGATGATTTTTTTATGTCCCTGGGACAGATCCATCAGTTTTTTCATCAGGCTTTTGCCGATACCGGTTCCCTGGTAATCGGGATGAACAACCACATCACAGATATAGGCACAATCAACCCCATCTGCCAGGACCCTGCCGGCCCCGATCAATTGCCCATCATCAAAAACAAAACATTTGAACATGCTGTTGCCAAAAACTGACCGCAGATCTTCCGCCTTTTTATCTCCCAATGGCGCGATCTTATACAAATGGGAGACCTTTTCCCAGTTTATGTTTTCCAGGTCGAATTTCCATTCTATATGCATTTCAGACTCCTTTTGGGGAATGTGTAAGTATTCTTTGAATACTTATGTCTACTCGCTATCAAAAAAATGACACGGTCACAACATTGTTTTATAAGGAATCATAATTATTATAAAAAAAGTTGCTCACACACGGGATATTGTAAGATAAACGTGAAAGTCCAGCACCATCCCTTGTATCCTGTCCAAAGGTCTGGTATCCGTAACAGCACATCATCTATGAGAAGTTTTATAATGATTAGGAGCCCCATGATAAAAAACACAGCCCCATACTTCCCTTACATCAGGCGCATTGCCGTTCTTGTTTGTCTTAGCCTTGTTTACGGATCTTCCGGATTCTGCAGTATTTCAGCAAAAATCCAGTTTAAGGGAATTAAAATTCAGGCCATTGCCCCGAATTTGGAAACCAAATTCGATGTAGACCTCATGGACGCGGATACAGCCGTAAATAAACTGCGTGCTGCCATTGAACTGATTTATGAGAAATCCCCGGATCTTTCCCAAACCATTGATAAACTAAAGCAAGAGGGGAAAATCTATATCGTATACAATCCCAATTACCCCAGTAAAAAACAGGATTTAACCATGGTCCGGGTGGCCCTGTTTCTCCCGTTTTATTTTAACGAGGAGTCAAAGAACAAAAAACCGCCTCTTCCCATCATTGTCTCCCGCCACGGTATTAAATGGCCCCTGGAAGAACTTGCTGCGGTGATGGTCCATGAATTGACCGGCCATGGGAATCAATACCTTAAAGGGATGACGGATACGGTTGCAACCAGGGAACTTGAGTGTGATGCCTGGCTCCTCCAGGAACAGGCCTACCAGCAGTTCGGCCTTGATAAATCTACAAAAAAAATGGTGGATTTCCGTAAGGGACTCAGTGGATACGGACGCAAATCAGGGCATTGTACCCCGTTCCTCAATTACCTGCGCAAAACATATCCGGAAAAGATAGCACTTTATGAGCGGCTGAATCCGGATGTGCCTGAACTTCGAAAGCTTCTGAAAAAATATATCACCCAGCAGGAGAAATCCGGTGCCACGAAAAAAGCCCTCCAGGCAAAGGCAGAATTTATAGAATCAAAACTTACCCGGCTGGAAAAACACGGGACTCCTAAACAGATATTCGGTGCCGGCCTTTACCTGCTTGAAGGGGCCGGATACAAACAGGATCCCGAACGGGGGGTCCGCCTGATCAAGAAAGCTGCCGGGCAAAACTATGCCAGGGCCCAATACCATCTGGCAACGCTCTATTCATCAGGTAAAGGCGTTGGCCGGGACAATTCTTTGGCCTACTTCTGGCTCTCTGTGGCTGCCAGGAATGCAACTGCCGATCTTAAAAAGACCATTCTAAAAAAGCAGAATACGCTTGCCCGGGACCTGAGTAAAGAGACCCGGACCGCCATTGACCAAAAGGTGGAAAAATGGGGAAAAGGTCAACAATCAAACTCCTGAACCAGAGCCTGAACTAAAACCCGACCGAAACCTGGGCCTAAGGATTTCTCCTTGAGATCTTTTTTTATTTTGACAATCCGTTTCGTCTGTGATTTAGCTTGCCTCTGAAAGCGTGTATCAAACCCTAACTTCGTTTTCGGAGCAACCATGAAGCTAAACAGCCAAATGATCGGGACCAGGCTAAAATCTTACGCCACAGACATATCATGGCGGCAGACCACAAATTTTGCCGCAGCCATTGCCGACCATAACCCCATCTTTTTTGATGATAAAAGGGAGTTAGGAATTTTGGCGCCGCCCACTTTTCCTGTGGCCGTGACCTGGCCTGTGCTCAGCCGTCTCGGAGACTTTATCGACTCCAAAGAATTTCCCAAAGATGTGCTGCTGACCCAGGTCCACTATACCGAGCATCTGATCCTACACCGCCTGATCCGTCCCGGTGACCGTATCACCCTTGCCGGGGAAATCACTGCCATTATCCCCCACAAGGCAGGCACCCATGCCGTAATCCGCCTGTCCGCAACAGATAAGAACGATCAACCCGTTTTTACCGAGTATATCGGAGCCATGCTCAGAGGGGTGGAATGTGAAGGAGAGGCCGGACGGGAAACCCTTCCCAAAGTGCCGGCACCTGATCCGAATGCCACCCCGGCCTGGACCTCGCCACAGACCGTAGATCCCCTGGCCCCCTATGTGTATGACGGATGTACGGATATAGAGTTTCCCATCCACACCTCACCGAACTTTGCCGAAGCAGTGGGACTGCCCGGCATTATTCTCCAGGGCACCGCCACACTGGCCTATGCGGTCCGGGATATGATCAACAATGAAGTTAACGGAAATCCCGCCGCAGTAAAAGAGATTGCCTGTTCCTTTACCGGCATGGTCATACCGGGTACCGACATTGAAATCTGCTGCCTGGGCACCCGGGAAGAGGACAGGTATACCCATCTATTCTTTGAAGTCATCAATGCTAAGAACAAGAAAGCCATTCGCAACGGATATATGAAAATCG
>PIVQ01001522.1 GCA_003354055.1 Desulfobacteraceae bacterium
GTCATGGAACAAAGACAGTTTTGGTGTCCGGTGGAACCGAATCGGCAATCTTTTATTTTAAGGACCTAAACTATGCGGTTTGACAAGAAAGATATTCTGGATATTCAGTCTCTTGGCAAGGAAGAAATTGCCATGATTCTGGACACGGCCCAGGGCATGAAGGAAATCTCTGAACGGCCGGTAAAAAAGGTACCCACCCTAAGGGGTAAAACAATAGTATTGTTTTTTCAGGAACCTTCCACAAGAACCAAACTCTCATTTGAGTTGGCTGCCAAGCGGTTGTCTGCAGATACGGTATCCATTGCCAAAAGTTCATCCAGTATTGTCAAAGGGGAAACCCTTATTGATACAGCCAAAAACCTTGAGGCCATGAATCCGGATGTCATTGTCATGCGTCACACGTCTTCCGGAGGTGCTTATCAGGTTGCCAAAAGGGTAGGGTGCTCGGTGATCAATGCAGGTGACGGTACCCACGCCCATCCGTCTCAGGCCTTGCTGGACATGATGACAATCCGGGAAAAAAAAGGTGATTTGACCGGGCTAAATGTTTCCATAATCGGGGATATCTCCCATTCCAGGGTGGCCAGATCCAATATCATCGGTCTGTCGAAAATGGGTGCCAATGTAAAGGTTACTGCCCCTGAAACAATGATCCCCATGGGAATTGAACAACTTGGTTGCACCGTGGTCCCTAATATGGAGGACTGCGTTAAGGACGCCGACGTTATTATGATGCTCAGAATTCAAAAAGAGCGGCAAGGCAACCTTCTTTTCCCGAGTGAGCGGGAATATGCAACCCTTTACGGATTGAACAAAACCAGACTGAAATTGGCCAAAGATGATGTCATGGTCATGCATCCAGGCCCCATGAACCGTGGTGTGGAAATTGCCACGGATATTGCAGATTCCGAGTGTTCGGTTATACTGGACCAGGTCACCAACGGTGTG
>PIVQ01001523.1 GCA_003354055.1 Desulfobacteraceae bacterium
GAAGCGTAGTTTCTATATTTTTGCCCTTGAACTAAAACACACATAGCGCTAGCAAACTACGCGTCTACAAAATAAATATATAATTTAAAATTTGCTGTAGACGTTGAGCTTGCTCACGTAGGGAGCGCCGCTTATATATTTTTACCCTCAAGCCAAAACACATTACGCCAGCAAGCTGCGCGTCTACAAAATAAATGTATAATTTAAAATTTACTGTAGACGTTGAGCTTGCTCACGTGGGGAGCGCCGCTTTTATATTTACCTTCAAGCTAAAACACATTACGCCAGCAAGCTGTGCGTCTACAACATAAATGTATAATTTAAAGTTTGCTGTAGATGTTGAGCTTACTCACGTGGGGTGCGCCGCTTCTATATTTACCTTCAAGCTAAAACACATTACGCCAGCAAGCTGTGCGTCTACAACATAAATGTATAATTTAAAATTTGCTGTAGACGTAGAGCTTGCTCACGTGAGAAGCGCGGCTTCTAGATTTTCACCCTTGAGTTAAAACACATAACGCCAGCAAGCTGTGCGTCACGCCTGCAAGCTTCGCGTCTACAGAATAACCTACGAGCTTTACTCGTTGCGCTTACAATTGACAAACAAAAAAGCCGCTGTATCAAACAGCGGCTTTTAAAAAATACATCGTTAAAAACTAGTGCTCTTCATTAACGATATTGAGATTGTACTTAGGTATTTCAACTACTAGGTCTTCATCTCTTATAATTGCTTGGCAACCAAGGCGTGACTCTGGCTCTAAACCCCATGCTTTATCTAGCATGTCATCCTCTAGTTCATCACTTTCATCAAGTGAGTCAAATAACTCGCGAATCACTAAGTGACACGTAGTACATGCACACGACTTTTCACAGGCATGCGCAATACTAATACCATTTTTAAGTGCAGCGTCGAGTACCGTTTGACATGTTGGAGCTTCAATAGCC
>PIVQ01000693.1 GCA_003354055.1 Desulfobacteraceae bacterium
AAAGGTAAGGGAAATTTACAAGATGGGGTTAAAGCACGGTATGAAGCTGGCTGCCATCTCCGGTGTGAACGGGGTGTTCAGTGATGAGGATATTCTAAAGGTTCGAAATCTGGCCATTGAAGCCAGACAACAGACCGCCGGAAAACAGGCGGGCAGGACAGCAGCGATGAGTGCAGGAGGGAAAGCGTGAAGAAGATTATCAATATAAGTCTTGGACCGGAAGTTGAAGATTATCAGCTGGAAGCCGAGTTCAGCGGACAGACGTTTTCCATTCAGCGGTTTGGAACGGATGAAGATCTTACAAAGGCGGAAGACCTGCTTTTGAAGTGGAACAAACGGGCAGATGTCCTCTGTGTCAGCGGTATCCAATACCCTTCGGCTATGGGCGTCCCCCACAAAAAGTCGGAAGAACTGCTTGCGCTCTGCGACCGGCTGCACACCCTGGTGACCACAGGCGAGACCCTTCACCGGGTCAGCCAGGAGTGGAGTATCAGGAACATACAATTTCAGCTGGGTAATAATTATTTTACAAATGCCAATGTGCTGTTTCTGTCAGGGATGGAAAATGCGACCCTGGCCCGGGTGATGTCGGAGTATACGGATAATCTGATGTTTGCAGACCCTGTGATTGCAAACAATATTCCCAAGATGCTTCACTCCATGAAAGAACTGGAATTCTATGCGGGCAAACCCAATAAATTTTTGAACTGTGTTCCCGTCGGCAAGATAGCGGCCCCAAAAAAACAGATCCGTGCCCTGAATCGGTATCAGATCGCCCGGGCGGTCAAAAAAGCTAATATCATCGTTATTCCCCATGTGGGATTCTATGACTACCTTGATGCGTGCATGGAAGAAGATCTTGACGGTAAAACAATTATCACGGCAACCGCCTATGACGACAGGGTGGATCTGCTGACCCAGCTTGGTGTCGAGGTCATCATCGATACCACTCCCCAGATGATAGAGCCGGTGGTTGAAGATGTTGTGATCGAGGCCTTGATGATCGCTGCCATGGATGTGGCAAAGGGTAGAGAAATGAAGGGAGATCTTCTGGAGATTATCAGTGAACAACGGCTGGATCCCAGGATTATCTATCCCTTTGAGCAGGATAAGCGGGTGAACCGGTTTGCCTATTTGATTCACCCCCTGTCACAAAAATATTTAAATAAACTCAAAGGCGTTGACGCTCTTTCGTCTTTGGCTCCCAAAACTATGTCTGTCGTTGAAAAGCTGATGGCGCATTCTCCTCCCTTTATCTACTCCCGGGTAATAGGGGTGAAATCTCCCACAGGGGTTGAGGCGGAAGGCTGGCTGATTGCCCTTGGTGAGACCCCTGATGAGATGGAGAGGCATACGCCCGAGTTTACAAAGAAAAAGATAATGAAGGCTGCTGAAAAGGCCAAGAAGCTGGGGGCTCAGGTCATGGGGGTCGCCATGATGCCCAAGGGCATGTACGGCACCTCCCTTGAATTGGGAAAAAGTGCGGCCCTGCCCATTACAACCGGCAACTCCTATACCGCTTCCACCGCCCTGTGGGCCACTGCGGATGCCGTCCGCCAGATGGGGTTCAGCAAGCTTAAGAAAGGCAAGGTGCTGCGGGCCAAAGCCATGGTGATCGGCGCCACGGGGGATGTCGGGGCTATATGCTCCAAGCTGCTTGCCACGGCATTCGAAGAGGTGTATATTGTCAGCCGGAATATGGCCAAGTTACTGAGCCTGCAGGAAGATCTTCAGGCGGAGAAACCGGACTTAAAGCTCCATGTGTCCACCAGGGCGGACCGGTATCTGGATGATATGGATGTGGTGGTCATTGCCAGTGCCGGTGCTAAGAAAAGCATTGATATCATGCGGGTCAAACCCGGCTGTGTGATCACGGACATTACAAGGCCCATGATATTTACCCGGAAAGATGTGGCTAAACGCCAGGATGTCCTTGTCATCACCGGCGGTGAGATTGAACTGCCCGGCGACGCCATTGAAATGAAGGATATAGGCCTGCCCCACGGGGTGGCCTATGCAGGTCTTGCCGAAACCATCATTTTAACCCTTGAGGGACGGTTTGAAGATTTTACCAAGGGCAGCACTGCCAGGTGGGAAAAGGTAAAAGAAATTTATAAATTAGGCATAAAACACGGCATGAAGCTCTCTTCTATATCAGGGGTTGACGGCCCCTTAAGCACAGAGGATATTGCCCGGGTTAAATCCCAGGCACTGATACACAGAGGAAAGTAGTAGATGACATTTATTTCTAAGATTGGCCAGCTTAGGCAGTCTGCAGTACGATTGGCAATAAACGAGGTACCCACCCGGCTTATTAACTTAAGCTATGATACCTACAGTAAAATATACAAAGGCCAGCTGAACTTGGGCCTTCCCGTGGCGCCGGAACTGATTGTCTCTCGTGAGGGGAGACGGAAGAATGCCGTTGGAAAACTTGCACTGACGCTCTACCATATATTCTCCAAGGTCGCCCATACCGTGATCCCAAGGGAAGAAATTAAGGAAGTACTTTTTGAGGAGTTGGAAACAGGCACTATCCGTCTCACCGAAGAGGTGATTCTGTTAAACCAGAAAGAGCTGGATCATATTGTAATTGAATGTCTGGGCATTGATCCTGAATTTAGCGGGAAAATCTTTAAAGAGGCCTTTAAGCGTAATATTGTCAAAGAAGCCCTGAAGGCCTTCCGCCAGCCCGCCTATTTTGAAAGTGAAGTGGATGAAAGGGAGACCAACGGCAGGGGGGATTATGAAGTTGTCTACTACCAGGACTTCACGGACAAGGGCAAGGCCATAAAGTTTCGACGGCTTCTGGACATGGAAGCGGTTACAGCCGGGGACAACAAGCCTTCCGTCATCCTGGTGCCGGGATTTGCAAACAACTCCAACTGCTATGATCTAAACAATCGGTACTCCATTGCCAAAGATCTGGCAGATAAGGGAAACTGGATCTATCTATTTGATCCCCGGGGAGTAGGGGTGAATGCGGGCAGGTTCGATCCCAACTATACCGTGGATACCCTGATCGACCACGACCTCCCCACCGTTCTGAACTTTGTCAGTGACCGCAGTTGCGGTAAGCCCTCTATACTTGTGGGCCACAGCATGGGTGGACTTGTCTCCGAAAACATGGTCCTGAACTGGTCTCTGCGTCTGGATTTTGACAAGATTAAAATCCCGGACCAAAGCAAGAAGGAACTGGACAAGGTGCTTGTGCCGGAAGCTTTGGCCAAAAAGTCCTTAACCACGGTAAAGGGCATTGTTTCCTTAGGATCTCCCCGGAGCTTAGACAGAACCTCCCATGTCTTTTTTCCCACAGCCCTCTGGCTGAACCATCTGGCCAGGATTTTCAAGTTCTCCCATGTGCCGATCCAGGAAGTTTCCCAGATTGTAACCCAGCTGCCGCTCATCAAGTCCGTCTCCCGCTCCATCTACAACAGGGATATCGGCGGTCTTAACTTTTTGATCTGCCCTGAAAACCATAAAGACGACAAGCGCTTTATCGAACGCTACCTTGAAAGAGCCATGGAGTCCATCCCCCTGGGGTTGGGATTCCAGTTCCTCAAGGCGGTCTACGACGGCAACGGCTTCAAACGGATGGATGATTCCGAACTGAATTACACCCATCACTATTCCTTTTTCCCCAAAAACATTCCTCTGTTCCACTTCTGGGGAGCAAAGGACTGTCTGGCCCCGGTGGAGAACATCCGCTACAGCCGGTTTTATCCCCACAAATACAAAAAGGTTTACCACCTTGAAACTGTGGAAGACCTCAAAAAAGTAGAGATTCTGCCGGAACAAAGCCAGCTCATCGATTTTGTCATCGAAGGGGCAAACCACATTGACCTGCTCTACGGAAAACAGGCCCAGAAC
>PIVQ01001524.1 GCA_003354055.1 Desulfobacteraceae bacterium
TGTTTTAAGGTGGACGAACCCGGTCGCAGGATGTTGTCCCAAACAGCAATTTCCCGGTTTGGTCAAAATGATACCGAATCGCCGATTTCACGCTTTGTCGATCGGGGCTGTCAAGGATGCTAATGCTCTGAAGATACAGATAAATTGTTTTTATTGTATCCCTTGGATCCGGTCGGGTTGATACCTGTAAAGGAAATTTTTTATGGAGAATATGATGTCCTCGAAAGAAGCCGGCCAGCAATAACACAGCCCAAGTCTGGATCAAATATGGTGTCACAGAACAATCGGAGTCAAGTTCAAGGCTGGCACTATGATAGCCTTTACGTCCTATTCGTTGAAATTCATAGACCTTGAGCAAAGTGCCGATTACGGCATCAACCGTATATTGGCAATAAGGAATCAGCTGGAGGGGTAAAAGGGAGAATGTCATGTTGATTTTGATGCATAGAAACCTGGGAATAGGGACCCTTTCCTTCTTAAAAGAAAACAGGTCAATAGCATAGCGATAATATTCTTTGATGGGCTTGTAACAGTTTTCTTTCCCGCAGATGAGGCATTTGCTTCCGATATAATCCTGGAAATTGATGTTTAAGAAAGCAGCTTTGTATTCCCAGATGTCTGCATATGTGTTATCGAATTGGTGTTGGATGTTTATATCCTGTTGGGAAGGAGGGTGTCTATTGGCGTAGAGTTCGTCTCCTTCTCAACAACTCCTTCTTCATCGGTGCCAGTCAAAAATTCATTGTGAATCTCTTACATTAAAAAACTGTCTATTCACATATCAGTGGTCACAATAATTTGCAATTTACTACGAAAAAGTCGAAGCAATAATGCTGTAATCAACAAACAAGGGGTAAACGTAGAAGAGGGAATTCGGATAAATGAAACAAATTTAAAAACAACTCAGGGCATCACACCGGAAGGTGACTATGAGCTAAAACAG
>PIVQ01000694.1 GCA_003354055.1 Desulfobacteraceae bacterium
GCAGAGGTAATTCAGAAAACAATCTGTTTGTATTGATTGGAGCGGTTTTGCTCTCTGTCGGATTGGCGCAGACTTTTGGGTCCGATTTAATACTCTCTTCCATGACAGCTGGCATTATAGCGACGAATCTGGCACCGCAGTACTTGAAACCTTTAATGGAGCAGGTGCGCAAGGTTTCAGTTCCCATTTATATTCTGTTCTTTGTGCTGGTAGGTGCAAGGCTGTCATTAACCGGAATGCCGGGATGGATTTGGGGTGTTGTCATCGTTTATGTAATTGGTCGAAACGGCGGTAAAGTAATTGGTGCATATTTGGGAGCCCGGGCCAGCGGTGCTGAAGAGGTCGTTGCAAAAAACACAGGGTTGGGATTATTTTCACAGGGAGGGGTTGCCATTGGTTTAGCGATCGTTGCAGGTAGTCATCTGGATAATATTCAATTAACTGATGCAATGAGCCTTGGCGATGCTATTGTTTCGATTGTCACCACCACCACTTTTTTAATACAGCTCACCGGGCCGGCAGCTGTGAAATGGGCCTTACACAGAGCGGGTGAAACAAATCGCAGATTAAGCACTGAAGATATTCTATCGCAACACACCGTAGAGGGAATATTGGAACCATCCTTTTCCTGTGAGCAGCAGATGCCTCTGGAGCAGGTTATCACTGAGTTCGGCAATCATCCCGAGGTTGAGTCTCTTGCCGTTTTGAAAAATGATGACTTTGTCGGTGAAATCAGCCTGACGGATCTTCGCCCCGTGCTCATTGAACGAGATATGTGGCCCCTTGTTATTGCTAGTGATGTGGTAAACCTTCAAATAGAAACAGTGAATTCCGATACCAGCCTTCAAGAGGCAACGAAAATTATGGAAAACCTTGGTGTAGAGCAATTAAGCGTAGTGGATAAAGGCAAATTTGTCGGATACCTCTTAAGGCACAAGATTCGACAATTTGTGCAGAGCAAAACCCTCAGCAATACGACTGCCAGTTAAGTTATTGCTCGATTCTTGGTGAACACCGTAGTTTCAGTGGGCTAAGCTTAAGCTATAGCCCACTGAAGTTTTTAAGTCTCGTATCATAGTATGCCGGTTTCTGCGCGTAAGCCTCCTTCTCTGTATCCTTCAGGCTCTTTGGGTTCATTAGACAGCCATCAGCGCAATTCAAGAGGATTGTTAGGCCCCGAAACCAATAGATTGTTTGTTAGTGTTGACTGAATCTGTTCCATTTTGCTGCCAAGCAAAATATCTTTTATAACCCCATGGCCATAGGCCCCTAAAACGATTAAAGAATTATGGGGTACATCATACAGCATGGTATCAAATTTAGATTTCTTATAAAAATGCCATTCCCTGGATAGTTGGCTGACCGGTTCCGTTAGTTTTTCTTCTTTAATCAAGTCTCTATAGTATGTCTCATCCTGTTTTTCCAACAGCGTATAGATATCCAGCGGGAGTCCTGACGACATTGCTATTTTCAATCCTAATTTCAATGCTTTTACTGCATTGTCGGATCCGCCAAAAAATACCGATACGCTTTTCCAGGGCTTAAACACCGGGCTTGTTATTAAAACAGGGAACGTGGCATGTTTAAGTATCCTTCTGACCTTTGGTCCGATGTGGCCCAGGCCGATTTTAGAGGATACATCACTAACAGATCTTGGGCAGCATAAATAATCAAAATCAGTTGAAATATCAGGGAGAGATGATGCCGTAAAGTTTTTAGGTTCATAAAACTTTGGCTTAATTCCCATTTCATCAAACAGGTCTTCAGCATTTTTTTTAGAGGTATCCGGTGATGTTAAATAGGAATGATCAAGGTCCACCTGGACGGTATCATTGTTGAAATACATTAAAAATTTATCACTTTTTGGAATATAAACATATGGGGAGGCATTGATTGTTTTGCAAAAATACAATGATTGGAGAAATGTTTCCCTCCCCAATGGGGTATTCCTGAAAATATGAAGTAATTTGTAATTCATTTAATCTCCTTGTTGATGCTTAATCGTATTCTCTTTTATCGGAGGCAGAGAGTTCCTTTCATTGCTCTATTTTGTATTAAGTTAGGCTCAGAACCAAATTAAAATCTTCTGGATTTGAACTGAGCGTCATTACCAACTGACATTGGGCACAAAAAGCATTTTATTTCGATGGGTGTTTTGTGCCTTAACCGACAAATATTAATCTTCTAAGTTGGGATTGTCAATTAAAGTGATTGCCAAATAATGTTCCGAAAAACATTAATAGAAAGGCAATCACCAAAAGGCAAATCGATTGTAGTATAAAGGCTTTTTAATCTTACGTGGTAGAAAGAGATACTATGGTTTCGGAACATATTTTTGCGATTTGCTATAGAAGCAATCCGCTTTTTTCCATTTATAGGCAGAGATACTTGACTTTAACGCAATGCGTCATTATTATGAAATGACATTCTCATTATGGTGGGGATGGGCTGCATTGTTGGAATTTTGTTGGTGCAGCAATTGTTATTTTGGATAAGGATCGAAAAGCAAATAAATTGAACGAAATTACTTGTCTTTTGACCCATCTGCTTCGTTGCATCAAAGGCCTAATACGTACAGTATTAAACCTTTAATGCGCCTTACAGATGAGCCAAAATGCTTCGCAATTTCTGCTCAATTTATTATGTTCCCGATCCTAAGGAGTTTGTTATGACTATTTTTCGTAAACGTTCAAGCGGCAAAGGCCGGTGCACCCTGCTGAGTTTTGGTAATCAGTCCTGGATCGGCACCCCTTTTGGCAGTTCAAGTGACTACGTGATCCCGTATAAAAACGAAAAACAGGCTAAAATCAAGAAAAGTGCAACTCTCTCATCGGATTATGTTGATGAGTTCAGAGTGGGTTAGTTTTTTTTATCTGAGTTGCTGACTCAAGCAAACAGCCGCTGCCCGGATTCTCCGGACAGCGGCTGTCGCTTTTTTTACAGGTTTTTTAAGATCTTAGGAATCGTTACAAAAGATCAAGTAATTTTGGAGCCGATCCTTAAATCAGATCTGACCGGCCTGTTTCAGGGCAAACAGGACAATTTTCTGCATCATTTTTTCCTTGCGGTTGGCAGGTTTATCCAGCTGCATTCTTTCAAGATACGGGGCGGCGGCAGCAGGGGCAGATGAGAGCATCTGTCCGGCAAGGCCGGGCAGCAAGGCTATTTTGCTTTCTGCCATTTTTTCTTTGAACTCCCTCAGGGATTTTCCAATGACGATTTCTTCGTCAGTAAATGCCGTGCCGAATGGGAATACGGGAAAGAGCTCTTTTTCTTTGAATCTGCCCAGGGTTTCTTCAAGGCGTTCCGGGGTGTTGTTGCGGAATTGGTCCGGAATGACGTAACTTGGCTCTATCTTTTTAACGGCCTTGGCCTTTTGGAGCAGGCCGTCCTGGAATCTTGCGTCTGCTACGTTTAGAATACTCTTGATTACCTCATTGTCACTTTTGCCCATGAGGTCTGCAATGCCGTATTCCGTGATGATGATATCCCGCAGATGTCTTGGGATGGTGGTGTGGCCGTAGTTGAAGACGACATTTGAACTGGTGTCTTTCCCTTTGGTCCGGGTGCTGCGGATCATGATGGCCCCTCTGGCATCATCAAGGGCATGGGCCTGGGATACGAAGTTGTACTGGCCGCCGACGCCGCTGACCACCCGCATATCTTCCAGGCCGTCCGATACAACCGCACCTGAGAGCATGACCATGAGGCCGGCATTGATAAACCGGGCATCCTTTCTCTGGAGAATCTTCAGTTCTTCACTGGCGTAGGGGTTGTTGCCGTAGAGCTGGTTGGTGTTCAGCACGGAGGTCATGTTGATCCGGGCCCGTTCGGTTTCGGACATATTGTTCAGGGCCTCGTAAAAATC
>PIVQ01000088.1 GCA_003354055.1 Desulfobacteraceae bacterium
ACCTCAAACCCAAGAATCCCGGAAGACGACCTTAAAGAAAACGAGTCTCTGGATCAGGAACTCAAGTTTTTAGTCAAGATCGGAAAGGTGCCGGCATCATCCACATGGACTCAGGTTGGCCAAAAATTCCAATCTGAACTCCTGAATAAAATATGGTCAGATAGAAATCAATTCAGACTCCATGAATTCAATTACTCAAACGGTAATTAAACCCATTCGTATTTTAAGGAGCCCCGCAATGGAAGGAATACTAAAATTCAAAAAGATTAAACCCCGAATGATATTCTGGATTTTTACGGCGGTTCTGCTTCCCGTGCTCATTGTCTGCACCACGATTTACTTTCAGCGCGTCACTGCCATTAAGACCGAGGCATATAGCAAGCTCTCCGCGATCCGGGATCTTAAGGTGGGGCAATTGAATATCTGGCTTGAAGAGAGAAGAAGCGACCTTGAGGCAATTGCCATGGATTCTGAGGTACAGCAGGTTGCAGGCGTGTTTGCCCGTAAAGAGGCCAATGCCCATGACCGGACCATAATTTCATCAACCCGGAACATTCTGCATTCCTTTGTGGAAAACGACAGGGCCTACCATGAAATGTTTATCATTAACGGGTCAACCGGAATTGTGGAGATCTCCACTGAAAAGGATTCTGAAGGGTTAAATGTGTCCCGGGAGCCCTATTATATCGAGTCCTTAAAAACAGGCAGTTTTTTTATCAGAGATATTTATTATTCAAAAAATTTAAACCGTCCTGCCATGTGTTTTGCAATGCCCATCAACGGCTTGAATTCAAAAAGGAATAAAGCGTTTGAATTTTCCATACTCGTTGTCCGTATTGATTTAGAGCATTCACTATATGACCTGCTTCTGGAGCGGTCCGGCATGGGTAAAACAGGAGAAACCCTGATAATCGATAAAAATCAAATGGCGCTAAATGACCTGCGATGGCACGACCATGCCCCTTTAAAACTCAAAATCGGGGCAAAACCGGCTATACTTGCTTCCCAGGGGAATGTCGGTGTTATAGAGGCCAAAGATTACCGACAAATAGACGTTCTGGCATCTTATACCTATCTGCCCCGAACGCGGTGGGGGTTTGTGGCTAAACAGGATTTATCGGAAATATATGCCCCTATCGGCAAGATGCTGAAAAACATAGCGATCATACTTCTGATTTCCATAGTATTTGCCTATGCGCTGGCACTGATGCTGGCAAGGTATTTTTCAAATCCTATTATCGAATTCACAAAAGTGGCGAATCGAATTCAAGCAGGAGATCTGTCTGCCCGGTCCACGTTCAGAGATGATAATGAATATGGAATGCTTTCGCATACGTTCAACGGCATGGCCGAATCAATTGAGACTTACAGAGAAATTCAAAACGCCCTTCGGGATCTGGATAAAATATTGGTGACCTCAACAACCATGGATGATTTCGGTGAAAAATTCATCAGGGAAATCGTTGAAACCACCGGATCTGATTTTGGCAGTTTTTATCTGGTCAACCGCAACGAAAACAGCTTTAAGCATATTTTTTCAACGGGTTTTGACATGGAACTTATGAACTCACTGGATGAAAAAGTGCTGATGGGCGCATTTGAAAAGGCGCTAACAACCCAAAAAACCACCTATGTAAATGAGATTACCGCTGATACGATATTTACGATTAACACAATTGCCGGAACGGCTCTACCCCGGTGTATTGCCACCATACCCATTCTAAGTAAAAAACAGGTACTGGGCATTATTGCCATAGGCAGTCTTACCGATTACCCGGAGAGTGTGTTGGAAATACTGGAACAGGTTCAAACCGGTACCGGTACGGCGCTTTCCAATATACTGTCAGGGGAAAAGACAAGCGCCATGGCTAAAATGCTGGAAACTAAAAATATAGAACTCGAAGCACAGTCCCAGGAGTTACAGGCCATGACAGATGATCTTAAACAACAGAACATAGAGCTGGATGCCCAAAGCAGACAGCTTGAAGTGGCCAGCCGATTAAAAAGCGAATTTTTATCCAATATGAGTCATGAGTTGCGCACCCCCTTAAATTCCGTCATGGCCCTCTCCTCCGTGTTGAAAACAAATGCAGCCCAGAAGCTGGACGAGGAAGAAATAGAGTATCTTGACGTAATCAAGAGAAACGGCAAGCGCCTCCTTGATCTCATAAACGATATCCTGGACCTGTCCAAGATCGAGGCCGGGCATATGGATGTGGCCTTATCATTTTTTAGAGTTGAAACAACGGTTGAAGACATTGTAAACAGCCTTGGCCCCATGGCCCAAAAGAAGAATATTTCTTTCCGTACTGAGATATCGGAAAACCTGCCAAAGATTCAAAGTGATGAAAAACGCGTACACCAGATTCTGCTGAACCTTATCGGCAATGCGGTTAAGTTTACGGAAAAGGGGGAAGTAACGGTAACGGCAGATATTAGTAATGATAAAATCGCTCTGAAAGTATCCGATACCGGGATCGGTATTGCCGGAAAAGACCTTGCCTCAATTTTTGAAGAATTCCAGCAGGTCGACGGATCAACATCTCGGCGGCATGAAGGAACAGGGCTCGGTCTTGCCATTGCCTTTAAGGCATCAAAGAAACTTGGCGGCGATCTGTCTGTTGCGAGTAAACCCGGCCAGGGAGCAACTTTCACTCTGACTCTGCCCGTTAAATGGCAGGGGGAATCCGAACAGGTTGAACCCTTAAATTCAATAAGCCAACCAGAAGTAACCGAGGATCTTAAGACGGTTCTTGTGGTGGATGACGACCCGAAAACCCTGGATTTGATTTCCGGTTATATTTCCCGGGAGGGGTATAACACGCTGACAGCCACATCCGGCCCTAAGGCATTATCGCTTGCAAAAGCCCATCGGCCCTTTGCCATTACATTAGACTTGATCATGCCTGAAATGGATGGATTTGAAACGCTTCAGCATTTGAAAAATGACCCTGAGACCTCGAATATTCCGGTTATTATCGTCTCTGTTTCCAGCGATGGAGAAACCGGATTAACGCTGGGTGCTGTCGGATATGTGGCAAAACCTGTTATCCGGAATGAATTGATTAAAGAGATTGAAAAGGCCTGCAGCAAACCTGTTTCGATTATGATGGCCGATGACAGTGAGCTTGATCGTAAAACCGTCAGGGAGATGCTCACTCCGGAAAATATGCAGGTGATTGAGGCTGAGAACGGCAGAGTCTGTATTGAAAAAATCAGGGAAGCAGTGCCTGATATACTCATCCTCGACATGATGATGCCGGAAATGGGAGGGTTTGATGTTCTTGAAGTATTGCGGAACGATGCCTTGACCGCATCCCTGCCCGTGATCATTGTGACGGCAAAAGACCTGAGCCTGGAAGAAAAAAACAGACTTAATCAATATGCTGTTTCAGTTTTCTATAAAAGCAGCTTAACCTCACAAAGCCTGCTCAAAGAAATCGGAAACAACCTGAAAGATATTGAAAGCCGGACGCCACCGGACAACATCCCATTGAACCGTCCGGGAAAAAGAATCCTGGTGGTTGAGGACAATAAGGTGTCCATCATTCAAATCAAAATGATTTTAGAGCAGCAGGGATATACCGTGGACACGGCAACAGGGGGAAAACAGGCCCAGGACTTTGTGACGCACACCATTCCTGACGCAATCATCCTGGATCTGATGATGCCGGATGTTGACGGCTTTGCTGTATTAGAGAGGATCCGCAGTACAAAAGAAACCGCACAGATCCCTGTCCTGATTTTGACGGCCAAGGATTTAACACCGGATGATTATAAAAAACTGAGTACCAATAACGTTCAACAACTTATTCAAAAAGGAGATGTGGAGCGGGAGGAACTTATTTTTAAAGTTAGTTTAATGTTAGGAGAAAATCCAGCGGGAGAAAATCCAGCGGGGGAGAAAACAACGATTTCAAATCCGGCTCCCCTTAAAACCCGAATCACAGTAAAAAAGACCGAAAATCATCGTTACACTGTTCCTGTCGGATTACCGCGGGTTTTGGTTATCGAGGATAATCCGGATAATATGATAACCATAAAAGCCGTTCTCAAAGACAAATATACCGTCATTGAGGCAATAGACGGAGAAACCGGACTTAAAGCAGCCCTTGAACATCTGCCGGACCTGGTCCTTCTTGACATATCCCTGCCCGGCATGGACGGCTACGAGGTGATAAAAGAAATCAAGGCCAATGAACAGATAAATCAAATACCGGTTATCGCCCTTACAGCCCATGCCATGAAGGGTGATCGCGATAAAATAATTTCAGCCGGATGCGATGATTATCTGTCAAAACCCATTGATCCTGAAAAAATACTGGAGACACTCGAAAGGCGGCTGAAAGAATTTTAATACAGTTTTAAAGCTTTTTTAACTGTATCTATAAGTTCTCCATTTTCAAATGGTTTTTCAAATATTGCATATGCGCCCAGCAATCTTGCAACACTGAGGTAACAGTCCGGAGAGTTCAGTCCGCCGCCTGAAATAACAATAGCAGGCAGGCCCGGATATTTTTTTTTCAATTCACTCAGTACTTCAATTCCCTCTTTTTTAGGCATGACAATATCTGTGATAACAAGATCAACCGGTTCTTTTTTTAACAGACTCATCCCGTCTTCACCATTAGAAGCGACCTTTGCCATAAACCCCAGTTCCTCCATCATTTTTTTCAACAAATCCCTGATCTGAGGCTCATCATCAATAATTAGTATCTGTTTCATTTTATTATCTTATTTTTTGTCCAGTTCGTCCCGGATTTTTTCCCCCAGCACTTCCGGTAAAAACGGTTTTTTAAGAAAGTTGTCTTCCATTTCCAAAATACCCTGAGAAACAATGAGATCATTTGGATGGCCCGACATATAAATCACGGAGATTTCCGGATAGATCATTTGTATCCGGTCCGACAATTTCTTACCGCCCATTTCAGGCATTATAACATCCGTTAACATAAGATGAATTGGCCCCTCAAAATCCATGATGACCCTAAAAGCATCTTCACCATTTTGGGCGGTTAACGTATTATATCCAAAATGTTGAAGTGCCTTTTTTATTACCTTTCGAGTATTGTCATCATCTTCAACCAACAAAATGGTTTCGGAACCAGTAAGGTCGGCCCTGCCGGTTTTTCCATTTTTATTAATCTCTTCTTTCTCTTTGGCTTTTGGCAAGTATATTTTAAACCTTGTTCCCAGACCAGGCTCACTTTCAGCCCCTATAAATCCTTTATTCTGTTCAACAATCCTTTTAACGGTGGACAACCCCATTCCCGTTCCTTTACCTTCCTCTTTAGTGGTAAAAAAAAGGTCGAATATCTGTTTGAGGGTTTCTTCGTCCATACCTAAACCTGTATCGCGAACCGTCAGAAGAACATACTTGCCGGGCATCGGTTTAAACCCAAGTTGTTTAAAATGATTCTTTCCCAGGTTAACATTTGTTGTTTCAATGGTTAATTGCCTACCCCATGGCATTGCACCCCCGGCATTGGCTGCCAGATTCATAATCACCTGGTCTACCTGGCCCGGATCCATTTTTATATCCCATAATTCAGGATTGAGAATCAATTTCACCTCGATATTTTCACCGATCAGCCGGGTTAGTATTTTTTCACTATTTTTTAATAACAGATTAAAATCCAAAACTCTGGGGTGAATGACCTGGTTGCGGCTAAAGGATAAGAGCTGCCGGGTCAGATCAGCAGCTTTCGTTCCGGCTTTCCTGATTTCCTCTATTAACTCGGTATTCTCGCTATCCTTTTCATTTTTCATTAACAGGCATCCGGCATTTCCCAGAATAACTGTCAGCAAATTATTAAAATCATGGGCGATCCCGCCTGTAAGTTCTCCAAGGGTTTCCATTTTTTGAGTCTGGACAAGCTGTTGCTCTGAAATATTATGTTCCTGCTTTTCACTGCTGTTTTGGGCTGCGATCTCAACGGCACTGAGAAGTTTACCCATTTTTACCGGTTTTTGCAGGTATGCAAAAAGCCTATGTTCAAATCCTTCAGAGGCAGATTTGAAATTGGGGTAGGCTGATACGAGAATCGTTGTACAAAACGGTTGTGTAGTATTGATCTGCTTGACCAGATCCATGCCGTCATCAGGGCCAAGAAGCCTGTCAACAACCGCCACATCAAATTGGGTTGTATCAAGGCTTGAACGGGCATCGCTCAAGTTTTCGGCCTCTATCACATCATGCCCTGCCTCTGTCAGTATTGATCCAAAAGAAAACCTGATATTTTCTTCATCATCTGCTATGAGTACTTTTGCCATGATAAATCCTCCTTGCCTCAGCGATTCAAACTTTGTGAATGCCATGTCCTCTATGTCTGATATTTCGCTAAGATACTTTAAAATCAGCTTGCTTGTTTACATATCAACTTTTGTACCATATTAATAAAAGGCATAGAATAAAACCTACTTTGTCCATCTTATCGGATACTTATATTAGAAATATACTTAAGAGTGGATATCGAAAAAAAGACACAAAACCATGTGCGTGGCACAAATGTGTGCGGCAGACATCTGTGCCGCGCACACTAAGGGTTCGTGATACAAAATGCATATATAATACAAAACCAGGCAAATTATCATGTATTGATCAAGCTCTCTTAATATGGTATTTTTTTTATAATTCGTAATTGTATTTTCCAATAGACATGACAGTCAAAAAAACAGCAGGACAAAAACGGTCGAACTGAACCCTAACGGAATAAAAGGGGAAGCCATGCCGACGATATTAGGCATTGATGACAATCAGGACAATCTTTTAAGTCTGTCAGCATTACTTAAAAGCATGATTCCCGGCTGCCGGGTGGTCACAGCCATATCCGGGAGCCATGGCATAGAAAAGGCAAAAACCGAAAATCCGGATACCATTCTGCTTGATATTCACATGCCGGTGATGGACGGGTTTGAAACCTGCCGGATTCTTAAATCAGATCCAGAGACAAAACACATTCCGGTAATTCTACTGACCGCCGTCCTTACCGATTCAGACAGCCGGGTAAAGGGGCTGGAAATCGGCGCGGAAGCATTTCTTGCAAAGCCTATAGACAAGTTCGAATTGACCGCCCAGATAAACGCCATGGTTCGCATCAAATATGCAGAGGATACCCTGCGTAATAAAAGCGAAAATTTGGAGCAACAAGTGGCAAAACGTACTGCTGATCTGGTTAGAAACCAGAGTCAGTTAATGGTTCAAATTGAAGCACGTAAGAAGGCTCAAGAAGCACTAAAAAAGAGCGAAGAGCGATTGATGTCCATGTACAAGGGTATCCCCATTCCCACTTTGTTATGGCAAAAAACCAAAAAAGATATTGTCCTGATAGATTATCAACAATGAAAGCGAAAAGCTGAGTAAAGGAAAAATTAAGGATTTTTTTGGTATAAAAGCCTGCGAATTCTTTAAGGAGACACCTGAGATTAGTGACAATATCTCAAGATGTATGACTCAAATGGGGACCATTGAATTTGAAACACGGCATCAGCTTTTAACAACAAGCGAGGTTAAGGACCTCTCCCTCAAATTTGCATATGTTGCGCCTGACCTGGTTATGTTGCATTCCGAGGATATAACGGAAAAGAAAAATCTTCAGGCAGAAGCATTGCGGGCAGGGCACTTAGCGTCCCTGGGTGAACTTGCGGCAGGCGTTGCACATGAGATTAACAATCCTGTGACCAGCATCATCAGTATTGCTGAAATCCTTACTGATAAATTTCATAAACTGGGGGGGGATAAAAAGATTCCCGAACGTATTATACAGGACGGCGAAAGAATCGGGAATATTGTAAAGAATCTGCTTTCCTTTGCAAGGGATAAAAAGGAGGAGCACAGTCCTGCCCATATTCATGATATTCTTAATGCGGCACTTGAACTTGTGGAAAAGCAGATTCTTAAGGATGGCATACTTTTGTCAGTAAATATCCCGTCGGGTCTCCCAAAAATCAAAGCACGCAGCCAGGAACTCCAGCAGGTTTTTTTAAATATCATCAGTAATGCACGGTATACGCTGAAGAAAAAATACCGGGCCCGCCATGAGGACAAGATTCTAAAAATCTCTGGAAAAGACATTGAAATCAAAGAGAAAAAATATCTGCGTTTAACATTTTATGATCACGGTCTGGGAATCCCCCCCAATTTTATAGACAAAGTAACTGATCCTTTTTTTTCCACCAAACCCCAGGGAGAGGGAACAGGACTGGGGCTTTCCATCAGCCATGGAATAATAAAGAACCATGGGGGAAGGCTCTGGTTTGAAAGCCTTGAAGGTGAACATACAAAGGTCTATATTGACCTGCCGGTTGATGGCGGATTGGGAAAAGAAGACATATGAAATCAAAGATTCTTATCGTTGATGATGAAAAAAATATTCGGTATGCCTTTGAAATGATCCTTTCGGATCATGGGTATGATGTCATGACCGCCAAAGATTATGATTCAGCCCTTGAGAGTATCTCACAGGTTGAACCGGACCTGATCATTACCGACATTATCCTCGGGGGCTTTACCGGCATTGATATTCTCCGTGAAGTTAAAGACAGAAAATTGCTTTGCCCTGTTGTCATGATAACAGGTGAACCCAATATTGAGACGTCAACAGAGGCGGTTCGCCTCGGCGCTTTTGATTACATTTCCAAACCCGTTCGAAAAGAGATGCTTTTGCATAAAACCCATCTTGGCCTCCAGCATAAAAAGCTTTTGGACAATAAAAAACAGTTGGAGATGGAGAATATAAAAGTTCGCCGCAATATAGAGGCCATATTTAAAAGTCTGAAAGACGCCGTCATCAGTGTGAATAACAACTTACAGGTGATTGAGGCCAATGAGGCTGTTAAAAATATTTGCGGACTTTCCGTCAAGGATATAATTGGGGGAAATTTTGAAAAAATTCAGACACAATGCAGCAAGTCATGTATCCATGTTCTAAAAAAGACTTTAAAAGAAAGAAAAACAATCTCAGAATTTAGATGCGAGTGCAGGCATCCAGACCATCCTTCGCAGGTAGTGCTTATAACCGGCTCTCCCCTCAGATATGACGGGATTAAGCCCCTTGGCGCTGTTCTTGTCATCAGGGATATTACAAGGCTTACACATCTTGAAGTACAATTAAAAAAGCGGTACCAGTATCACCGTATAATCGGGAAAAGCCGTGAAATGCAAAAAGTATATTCCCTTTTGGATAACCTTGCAGACACGGATAGTACTGTTTTGATTACCGGTGAAACCGGGACCGGTAAAGAACTGATTGTCGATGCCATTCACGATAACAGTCTGCGCAGGGAAAAACCTTTAGTAAAGGTTAACTGCAGTGCTTTGGCTGAAAATATTCTTGAAAGTGAGCTCTTCGGTCATATCAAAGGAGCATTTACCGGTGCCGTAAAAAATAAAATGGGACGATTTCAAATGGCGGACCACGGCACCATATTTTTAGATGAAATAGGTGACATCTCGCCGTTAATCCAGCTCAAGCTTTTAAGAGTTCTTCAGGAAAGAGAATTTGAACGGGTGGGTGATTCGACTCCCATGAGAACTGATGTGCGGGTTATTGCAGCAACAAGCTGCAATTTAAAAGAAAAAATAATTTCCGGAGAATTCAGAAAAGACCTTTATTACCGAATCATGGTTGTTGATGTCTCGCTCCCTTCGCTTAGGCAAAGACGCGAAGATATCCCCCTTCTGGCAGATCATTTTTTGGGTTTGTTTAACAAGCAGTTCAAAAAACAGATTAGCGGACTGTCAAATGAAGTTATTGAGGCCTTCATGAATTATTCATGGCCCGGAAATATCAGGGAACTTGAACATGCCATGGAGCATGGTTTTGTCTTATGTAAGGAAAAGACAATGATGCTCGAACATCTGCCTGTGGAGATAAAAAAACATTTTTTAACCGAAACGCCTCTTCATTCTAAAAAAAATTCAGCGACCAAAGAAGAAGTTCTTCTTGCATTAACCAAGACTGACTGGAATAAATCTAAAGCCGCCCGGCTGCTCGGCATCGGCCGCAGAACAATCTATCGAAAAATTGAAGAGTATAATATTTTTAAACCCAGTGACTAAATGGTCAGGGCTGCAAAAACAACCCGGCAGTATTCCGCTCTCCCAAGCCAGACGGATATAGTTCCCTTGCCTGAGTGCGCAGACAGCCATTCAGATCAACGAATACCGACCTGGGGAAATGATCCCGTCAGGGTCAAGGGAATCCTTGATTTTCCCTACAGTTTTCCAAAACACATCTTCTTCGGAAACCAGGTCTTCCATGGAATCCACCCCCCACCTATAAGGAATAAATCCGTTTTCCACGCATGCGGCCAATGCAATTTTATAGCATTTTAAAGCCTTTCGGGTCTCCGCAGGATCATCCCGGTTATATAGAATCGGCAGGGTACAGTCAAAAGCCCGGCTTGTCACGGCCGTAAAGGTAATACAGGTGTCAAATCCGTGGGCATTGAAAATCGGTGTGACAAGCCTGATAAAGTCGCCTGTATCCTCTTTGGTCAGCGGTACCACAGGGGAGAGCCAGATAATCCCGCAATTATCCTTTGCCGGATCGATACCGTTGCTGGGCATTTCCCGCCGGGAACGCCAATACGGTGTTGGCAGAGACACCTCGCAAGGACGTCCTTTCATCAGCCCCAAAGAGGGTTTGAGTATCTTGATCAGCTGTTTTAAATCCAACCCCATCATCCTTCCTAAAGGGATGGTCAGCCATTGGTATCGTTCCAGCATATCCAGCAGCCCCTGGGAAACAAAATTAATTTTATCCGCTTTACCGAGAAACAACTTTTTAATCACCTGCCGTGCAGCCTTAACCTCCTGGCGGGTACCATAAAGGGCAACCACACCGTTCCATTCTGAGATATCGTATTTTACGGCCAGTTCCCGGCTCAGGTTCTCATCAAGAAAGAGGGGGGTTCCGTCATCTGCCACAGGTCCGCGGGTCACAAGGGTCAAAACCCGGTTTCTGTGCATCAGGTTAACCGATCCTTTGACAATCCTGTGCAAAAGAAGCCTGCGTATGGCGTCAACCAGAGGACCCATGCCGTCATCGCTTGAAAAATAACAGACCTCGTAATATTCAGGCTCGGGCATCAGCCAGACACCGATACTGGTCACAATACCGAGGTTGGACTGGGTAAACAGGCCGTCCAGATATGGGCCGGTACCGTATTTAAACAATCTGTCGCTTCTGGCGCCTTTAAAATGGCCGAACCCCGTATTCAGGACACTCCCGTCCGCAAGTACGATTTCCATACCGCAGATGGAATCAAAATGATCTCCGTAAGGGGTGATGCCGTACCCCCGCTCCAAGGCATTTCCAAGCACACTGCAGCCGGGGCCGGATCCTGTGGGGTCCATCATCAGGCGCTCCCCTGTTGTGGTCCTGTTCAGAGCCTGAAGATGGTCATACAATTGCCCCTGAGTCACACCGGGCTCGATAACGGCATAGGCCAGCCGGGTATCTACTTTCAAAATCCGGTTCATTCCCGACAGATCCAGAATGACATTGTGATCCCTGACAGGGTTGGCAGAACCATACCCCCAGTTGTTCCCCGTACTGACAGGGTATAAGGCAATCTGATACCTGGCAGCGATTTTTACAATTTCCCGGATATCCTGTGTGCAGGACGGCTTTACAACGGCAGACAATTTTCTTTGTTCCAGGGGAATGGTGGCGCAAAGATAGGGAGACAGGTTATCAGCCTCAGTCATCATGTTGGCTTTTCCGACAACGGTTTCAAACATCTCAAGTGCCCGGCCCAATAGTCCCGGGGGACGACCGGTCATCATTTTATCTAACATATTTCCTCCTTTGCCTTGGCTGGCGATGCTTCCGGGGGATAAATCCGGTTAATGCGATCCATCTGGACGGATGTGAGTCCGGAGAGAATATCCGTACACCGACCGAAAAAAAATAAGAATGACTCCCGGTCCATGTAGGGACGCCCCCAGTTGTCTTCCAGGGGATTTCCCATAACCATGTGTGATTTTTCTCTGTCATTGAACTGTTCGAAACAATACCGGTAAAAATTTCTTTCTTCAGGAGCCTTGTGATAGAGGCGATAAAAAATTTCGGGCAGCTGTTTCACCTTCATGGTACTGCAGATCGCAGGAGCGCCATTGGCAAAACCATAGCTATTTACCGCCTTTCGGCTGAACCGTGTGAATCCGAACAGGGCCTCATACAATGAGGCATGGACCGGATTGACACAGACAACCATCCTGTCGATCCCGGAATTTTTGATCGTGGAAAGAAGCAGATATTTTAAAAGGCAGAACAGGATCTGTCCGGAGTTCCCCCGAAATTCAGGATCAATGGCCAGGGAAGACAGCTCTGCCAGATCCTCTCCTTTTCTTCGGAAAGAGCTTAAATCGACTATCTCATCCGCAGGCAGGCCCCAAAACCCATCCCTGATCACAGAGATGGTGGCAACCATTTTTTTCCCTTGTTTAGCGATCAGTACCCGCGTGGACGGCTCCATGTGATAAACGGTTGTCCGGATACCCGAAGGGTGGGGTATGGCAATCCCTTTTTCCACATAGGCATCATGGAGAAGACGATAGGCCTCATGCAAATCCTCTCGGGATTGCGCCGCCAAAAACCGAACCCCTTCAGGAAGTTCAGGTACCTTGACCTTGCTTCGCAATATGCTGTATCGCAGATTATCCGGAATAATTGACGGAGACATTAAAAACGTTTTAACCATTTTGTCTACTTTCACAAGATTACCCCCTTTGCCTTTGAAGATTAACAGAAAATCAATTGGGGAATAGCGCAATTGGGTTGGATTGATTTTTGACAGCCTCCTAATGAGATCGGGGAGAGCCGATTAGAACAGATTACTCATCAAACACCGATATAGACCCCAGGGCCTTAAGATATGGCCCTTGATAAGTCAGGAGTAAGATAAGCAAGTCCTTGTTGTCAAGCAAAGAAAAATAATGCCACGCGGAAATTGCAGCCGGACAAAACGGAGGATTTTATTTTTAAAACCGGTCCATCCCAAACGGTTTGATATCGATCTGCGGCTCCCGGTCATAAATCAGATCGCATACAATTTCCCCTGTTCCCGTTGCCAGGGTCAGTCCCAGCATCCCGTGACCTGTGGCAATCACCAGATTCTCATGACCGGGAGCCCGGTCAATGATGGGCAGATCATCATAGGTCATGGGGCGAAGACCTGTCCATTCTTCTACAACCGGATGGCCCATGGGTTCCTTTAAATACTCTTTCGCCCCTGAAATCAACCGTGACAGACGTTTTGGATTCAAATCATCGTTGTACCCTGAAAATTCCATGGTTCCACCCATACGGTAACCGCTCTTCCAGGGAGTGACCACCATTTTCCGCTCTGAGAGCGCGCAGGGGTGGGTCGGGCAGACTCCCGGCCTTTCCATGGTAATACTGTATCCTTTTCCCGGCTGGACTGGCAGGTTCAGGTTTAATTGTTTAATCGTCTGGGGCGCCCAGGCCCCTGTGGCCAGAACAAAAGCATCTGCCTTAAAGTTTCCCTTTTCGGTATTTACACCCGTAATAGTATTGCCGTTAATATTAAAATCAATCACCCGGCAGTGTTCTTCCATGATGACGCCTTTGCGGCTCAGATCGTTGCGCCAGGTGGTCATCAGCAGATCCGGTCGCAGGTGCCAGTCGGCAGGATTGAGCCATGCACCGGCCATTCCGTCGGCAAGGGCAGGTTCAAGTTCCTGCAATTGGTCGCGGTCAATTCGTTTAGCCCCCATATTGTAGGTCTTAAGGAACCTGTTTGTTTCCATGTAGTTTTCAAAATTTTCCTTAGTTTTATAAACGATGAGCAGCCCCTTCTTCTCAAAATCACAGGCCTCAGGTAATTGGGTAAACAATGCGTCGAACAATCGGATGGAATACTTCAGAATTTCATATTTAGACCTGGCCCCCGCCCTATAATGGTTCCGGTTACACTTTAAGGCAAATTTCAGAAGCCAGGTCAAACGTCCTACATCCATAGTAGGTTTTATATAAAGGGCAGATTGCCTTTTGAGAGCTTTTACCAACTCATTACTGACCGTCCCCGGAGAACACAGGGGGATCACATCGCTGAAACAGAGTAGCCCGCAATTACCATGGGAAGCGCCCTGGCCGATTTTATCCCTCTCAATGATTCTTACACGGGCACCCTTCTTAATAAGATAGTTGGCACATGCAAGACCGATAACACCGCCGCCGATAATAATAACTTCCTTATTTGCTCTCATGTTGCTTTCCTTTTATCCAGGCCGATTTCTATCTTAGGAATCGTTACAAAATAACTTGATCTAAATTGTGTCCAAAACCCCTTAAAAGACTGGGTATTTTAAAAACAAAAGATCAAGTAATTTTGGAGCCGATCCTTAAATGTTTAAAATTGATTGACAATGGGCAACGCTTAACTTATGTGTACATTAATGTTTTCTAAAAGGAGGGTCAATGGCAAAAACGAATTTAGATGAATTTGCATATAAAGCGATTATCAATCTGATTCTTAAAAATCATTTTAAGCCGGGTGATTTCCTCCTTGAGACTGAGCTTGCCGAATCCTTAGGACTGAGTAGAACCCCCGTCAGACATGCCTTGGGCCAGCTCAAAGCAGAAGGTTTTCTGGATAAAAAAAAGAAAAAAGGCTGCTTCATCCCCTCCCCGACACCTGAAGATGCCAGACATGTATTCTATGCAAGGGAGCATATTGAGGGCGTCACGGCAGCCTCTGCCGCACGGTATGCAACGGAGAAAGACGTTCAGGACCTATACCGCCTCATTGAAAAGGAAACTGCTGTTGAGGACCCCGGCACCCATGAGGCCAAGGTTAATTATGTGAACATCAATGAGAACTTTCACCTGAGTATCGCCAGGATCAGTCAGAACAAATATCTTGAGCAGTATTGCCGGCATGCGTTCTGGAGATCAAACGCCTACATTTTCTTTTTTGATAAATATTACAGCGGGTTGACAAATGACGGCCAGGTGACTGGCCCGCGGCAGCACATGGAAATTGCAAGGGCCATTGAAAACCGGAATGAAGAAAAGGCCGGCAACCTGATGAAACTGCATGTGAGAACCACATTTGAACAATTGTTTATAAAGATATAGATAAATGCAGTCCCAAACGGGGATTTGCAACCGACTTATGTACACATTGAAAAATACTGCGAGGAAAACATGAAAATTCTTGTTCTTGGCGGATGCGGTATCCAGGGAAGAACCACACTTCACGATCTGGCCTCCGATCCCAATATCACCCAAATCATCTGTGCGGACATCCAATTTGATGCCCTTGAAAAAATAAAACCATTTACAGATATGAGCAAAATATCAACCGTGACGATGGATGCCAGAGATAAGGCATCACTGGTAGACCTTTACCAAAAGGTTGATATTGTGATCGACCTTCTCCCAAAAGATTTCAAGGAGTTCGTTTACGAGGCGGCCCTGGAAACAGGTGTGGATGTGGTCAACACCAATTATGCAAAGGATACGGGAGATCTGGACGACCGCGCAAAGGCAGCCGGCATCGCCATTATGCCAGAATGCGGCCTGGACCCCGGGATTGATCTTGTGATTTACGGAGATGCCGCGACCCGGTTTGATGAACTCCATGTGATTAACTCCTATTGCGGCGGTTTCCCTGAAAAAAAGGCCTGTACCAATCCGTTAAATTATAAGCGGTCATGGATATGGAAAGGGGTGTTGAGTTCAACCATGCGTGAAGGCAGGATTATCCGGGACGGAAAAATAGTTGAGGTTCCCGCCATGAACCAGCATGACGAAGAATTCATCCACCCTGTAGAGTTCCCCGGGCTCGGAACACTTGAAGCCATCCCCAACGGTGATGCCGTTCATTTTACAGATTTTATGGGCATCACCGACACCATTGTGGAAACAGGCCGCTACTCTCTTCGATGGCCCGGATGGAGCGCCTTCTGGAGGCCTATGAAGCACTTAGGTTTTTTAGATGATCACCCGGTAGAAGGGTTTGACTGCAAAGTCACCCCCCTGGATTTCCTTGATAAATTCTTAGGCCCCAAGCTTGAATATAAGGCAGATGAAAAAGACCTGACCGCCATGATCAATGTCTTTGAGGGGGTAAAGGATCAAAAAAGAATCCGGTTTACCAGTACCATGCTCATTGAAAGGGATCTTGAAACGGGGATCATGGCCATGAGCAAAGGCGTGGGCTGTACAGCAGCCATTGTTGCGCGAATGATTGCGGCAGGAGATATCAGGGAAAAAGGCCTGCTTTCCCCCCTGACGCATATCCCTGCGAAAGATTTTATGAACAGCCTTAAGAAGAGAGGCATACAGATTAAGGAGGAAACAACGGTTCTGGATTAGAAATAAGAAGCGTTTGAGATATACACAATACACAACCCAAGAAGGAGAAAAAAATGAAGAAAAATGCGATTTTATCATTGGTTCTCGCCCTGTTTTTGACTGTATTCTTTTCAGGTGTCAGCTTTGCAGGGACGATAGCTGAGATTGTAAAACGCGGAGAACTTCGCGTTGCAGTTCAGTCCGGTGC